>CAYZQX010000270.1:0-6212 GCA_964480615.1 uncultured Chitinophagales bacterium
AAAATTATTAACTATTAGTAACACCTTAGCCTCCTAAAAGATAGGAACGAATAGCCCGGGCCTGTAAGGCATCGCTATGATTATATTAAATTGAATTATTGAACAAATCCTAATTACACCTAATTGATTGAATCATCATTTTAGAAGGATAATTTTTGATACATCAAATGTAACTTTTTATAGAGTTCGTTCACTTTTACTTATGAATTAAGTGCGAATTTTTCAAGCACGATGGGCTCCATTTTCTGTTGCCATATAAGCGCTTCTGCTCTTGCTTTCACATCAAAATCAGTTTCTGATGATTGATAGATTATTCCTCTGGTATTATTGATGATAAGCCCTACTTGGTCATTAATCCCATACTTAATAACCTCCTCAAAATTACCTCCTTGTGCGCCTATTCCAGGTACAAGCCAAAAATGATCGGGGATAATCTTTCTTATCTTCATCATATATTCAGCCTTTGTAGCGCCTACAACATACATCATATTATCGGGATTGCCCCAAGCTTTAGAGGTAGCAATCATCTCTTCAAATATATAATGCGCATCATCCGTTTTTTTGAGTTGTATATCATTGGCTCCACTATTTGATGTGAGTCCTAATAAGATAGCATATTTCCCTTGGTGAGTGAGGTAGGGCATTATCGAATCCTGACCCATATAAGGCGAAAGTGTTACTGCATCCGCATTCCAGCCATCATAAAATGCTTTAGCATACCGCGATGCAGTGGTATCAATATCACCTCGTTTAGCATCAGCAATTATCATACAATCATTTGGTATATAAGCTAATGTTTTTTGAAGTGAATTCATCCCATTAATTCCCATCGCTTCGTAATATGCCCAGTTAGGTTTATAGGCTATACACAAATCACTAGTAGCTTTAATGATCGCTTTATTAAATTCAAATACTGGATCATCAGTAAGCAATAAGTGTTTGGGAATTTTTTCTATCTCTGTATCAAGGCCTACACAGAGAAAACTCCGCTTAATTTTTATCTGCTCAATTAGCTGTCGCTTATCCCAATATAACCTCATCTCAAGTATTTTTTTATTTACAAAATCAATAGGATCCACCTTTCTATTAATAGAAATTCAATATACGAAAGATCCACGCTACTCACCTCATATTGCCTTTAAAGACACAATTCACATTACCTATCATACCAGCATCATACAGTGGATAATAGTTATCATAAACCAATTCCTTATCAAGCGCTTATGGAATAAGGAATTTTCACAAAGTGGAAGAAAAAAACCATTAAGGCGCTATATATTAACAGCGATAACTTTTACAATTTCAGGAACTGCTGATTTTATCGCTTCTTCCACGCCAGTAGTCATGGTAAGCGGGCTCATAGGACAAGATTGACAAGAACCTACCAGTTTCACTTTGAGGATAAATTCCTCAGTGACTTCCACTACTTCGATATTGCCACCGTCAGCTATAAGATAGGGTCTTATGGCATCGAGGGCTTTCTCTATTTTTTCGTTTATATTTTCCACTGTAGGATTCAAATCTGAATGATATTTATATTAATTTAAACTGTGATATTGATCATTGACCGAAAGGTCGGGCAATAGTCCTGCATTTCTCACAGCCATTTGACGGGCTATATTCTCACCCATGCTTACTAGATGTTCTTTTGCAGTGCCATCGAGTTTTAACATGGCAGGTATGCCATCATCACCAGCTTCTCTAATGCCCATAATTATGGGTATTTGTGCGAGGATAGGAATACCAAGATCCTCAGCAAGCGCTTTACCTCCTCCATTGCCAAAAATAAAGTATTTATTGTTAGGGAGTTCAATAGGTGTGAACCATGCCATATTCTCAACTATTCCAAGCAAAGGCACATTAATTTGTGGGAGGGTAAACATACTCACGGCTTTGCGCACATCGGAAAGAGCTACCTCTTGTGGCGTAGTAACGATCACTGCTCCACTAATGGGAATGAGGGAGGTCAATGTGAGGTGTATATCACCTGTACCAGGTGGCAAATCCAGAATGAGATAATCGAGTTCACCCCATTCACAATCACTTAAGAATTGTTTTACAGCAGAGGATACCATCGGTCCTCGCCATACCACTGCTTGTGAGCTTTCGACTAAAAATCCGATAGAGAGGAGCTTAATTCCAAATTTCTCAATAGGCAGGATTTTATATTTATCACCTTCTTTAATCACATTTGGCTTGGCATGAGTCAATCCAAACATAGTAGGCAATGAAGGACCATATATATCAGCATCTAATAAGCCTACTTTAGCCCCTGAATTGCCCAGTGCAATAGCGAGATTAGCTGCGATGGTAGATTTCCCTACCCCACCCTTTCCCGATGCCACAGCGATGATATTTTTAACGCCAGGGAGGAGTTGGACAGTACCCTTATTGCCAGTAACCTCAGCGTCCATAATAATATCTACCACGATAGTGCTATCAATATGATTATGAATGGCATCGATACAAGATTTTTTTAAATAATCTTTTAATGGGCAAGAAGGTGTGGTAAGCACTAACCTGAATTGGACCTGATTATTGGATGGTTTTACATCGCGAATCATATTCAAGGTTACTAAATCCTTTTTGAAGTCTGGATCTATCACATTAGACAGTGCAGATAGTATTTGTTCGGTAGTAGGGATCACGATAAACTAAAGATTCTTAGGTACATTGATGGCAACTGTACGGGTATAATCACGATCCATTACTTCAGAGGCAGCCTCTTCGTGATTAATAGAGTTATTAATGGTTTTAAATACAAATTTGGTTTCTCCTACTTGTATATTATCGCCTTCAGCTAAGAACACTTTATTTCCTTCACTAAGACGTCGTTCTATCCCATTGATAAATGTCCCATTGGTACTCATACCATCACTCTCATTCAGTTCATACCTAAAACGGTGTAAAAAATCTTTGACTATTAAGATATTGCAATGGACACGACTTATGTAACGGTCATCTTCGATCTTGATATCAAGATGGTGAGGGCCATCAGGACGGCCTATTTTGTTATCCCCTTCAAAAAGCTCGTAGGTAATAGGACTTTTGCTTTCTGTATGTCTGACAAGCCATCCAGCGACTAGTTTTCCTTGCTTATCGGGGTTTTCATTTTTCTTAACCTCTATTTTTCCAGTATGCCCAGTATGGCTAGCTGCCTTTTCTTGACTTCTTTGCTTAATGCGCTCTAAATTAGCATGCAGTTCATCCAGTAAGGTCTTGTGTTTTTGAGGCTCTAATCGTTCTATGACAATAGGCGCATCCTTAACTTCTGTAGCTGCTTTTAAGATTACATCGGGCTTTATATCTGTTACCTTAATCTCATCCAGCTTAGGCTTGTTTTCCACTAAGGGAGCAACCTCTACTTTTACTACTGGAATGTCAACAGGAGCGATTACATCTACTTCTTTAGCTACTTTCTTAGCATCGATGCTTTCTAAGTACCTATGCAGTGGATAATTACAGTAGCTGCAACGAAACCCAGGCGCAATAACTGCCGTTATTTGCTTACAATTATAACATTCTACTTTTGCCATACTTTTATTTCAATTGCAATATTAGCACTTCCTCAGTTCTTTTTATAACCTTCAAGTACAAATTTTAACATTAAATCCACTACGAGCGTGTGATTTTCCAATTTGGCAGCGTCCATTAACTCTTTTCCCAATACCAAATTATGAGCACCACCACATTTTCCATTGTAATACATATAACCTAAGAAAAATTTTGAAGCTGTATCTAATTCACCAGCTTCTAACAAGGGATTTAACAGTGAAAAGCTCTGAACATAATTTTTTTGTTCAAAATATTTCTTGCCAGTATCGCGTTCATTCTTTGATTTATCGGATATATGTATGGCTTGCTTATTTACCACCGGATACTGCAAAACCTTTGGCTCATTATTTTTGGTAGGCAAGCTAGGTAATGATGGTGATACCACTAACTTTTTTGATTCAATTTTTTCAGCTAATTCATTGCTACTGGAAAGAATTAGTGTATCCTTGCTCGATGCTGTAGGTAATGGGATATTCTTAGCTAAGGCATTCTCACCGCTGGATTCCATGGGCAACTCAGGTTTGAGGTCTTTAACTTCATTAATTACTACTCGATTGGGTATGTGCTGAGGATTAATAATCTCTGTTTTACTATTATCCACAGTTTCATTTATTGGCTGTATTACAACCTTCTCTACCGATTTTCCTTCAAGTATATCTAGCAATTCATTGGCGATCCGCACACGTTCAGATGCATTGCGTACCAGACAACGAATCACAATTTCTTTAAATGGTTCAGGCATTCCTGGTACTGAACTCTTAATCTCATTAAATAGTATATTGGTCAATATCTGTTCATTCGTAAGACCAGTACTGCGATTGCCAAATGGAGTTTGATTGGTCAATAGTTCATAGATAATTATCCCAAGAGACCATAGATCAACATTGGTATCGATACTTCCATTGATGCCATATTTCTTAGGATTAAACTGCTCGGGGGCCATATACTCTACTGAGCCCAGTATTTGCGAGGATGCAGAATGATCCTCTTCACCTACACGCTTAGAAATCCCGAAATCGCAAATTTTTGCAGTAATATTATTTCCACTTGTCACAAGCAATATATTCTTTGGCTTAAGATCGCGATGAACAATTCCGTTTTGGTGTAAAAATGCAAGGCCTTTTACCACATCGGTAATTATCGATTTATACAATGATAGATCTTTAAGCCCAAACAATTTTCCTATATCACCTCCATCCGCATACTCCATTATGCCCACCTGCGTCATCTCCTTTTCACCAATAGAGTTTATGGATGTTAAGATATCAGCATCGAAATAGCGAATCAAGTTGGGATGGATAATATCTTCCATTCTATTGATCTCTGAAATAATATCATATTTATCGGAAAAAGCACCATAATAAAATTTCAGAGCTACATTTTTCTTTCTAATATTATCATAAGCTTTAAAAACTTTTGAAAACCCACCCTTGCCTATGAGATCTTTTGCGGGATCAAAATGGTATCTTTCTTTAAAATCCATTTATAAAATTAATGGTAAACTGCTAAAAAAACGTAAAAATAAGCTTAATAATATCCTTTTCGTAAAAAGATAATCAAATAATTTGCCCCAGAACAAATTTAGCTGCAATTTTGGGAAAAAAATACCTATCCAATGTTAAAACAAATTGTATTTTCGATATTAATATGTGGCAGTATAGCTGCACAAGATTCAAAATCTACAACAACTACTCCGCCTCCGGCAATGAGCAGAGAGCAAGAAATCAAGGAAACTAAGTTTGTAACCAATAGCTTTACACTTGATGAGAAAGAAGCGGAAATGTCGCTAGGTGTTAATAATGGGTTGGTTTTATACTTGCCCTTGACATCCAATAAGGAGGTTGAAAAGAATTGGAAAGAATACATCAAAAATCAAAAAGGAAAAGTTAAAGAAAGTAAAAACGAGGTAAGTGCCTTACAAATGACTGTACCTACCATCAGCAAAAATCCATTGGATATTTATTCCATTTCTGAAACCTATAATTCAGGTACTAATCAAGTAGTATTTATTAATCTGGGTACCGATTTTATTTCCAAAGCTAAGTTCCCCACAGAATTTGAAAAAGCACGAGAATTTCTTTTTAACTTTGGATTATTTGTTCAGCAAAACCAAATCAAAAATGAGTTAGAAAAAGAAGAAGATGCACTTAAAAAGCTTACTAAAGAAGAGAAAAAATTGGTCAATCAAAATGATGGCTATCACGATGACATCGAAAGATATAAGAAGCTAATCAAAGAGGCTGAAGAAAATATTGAAAAAAATGTCAAAGAACAAGCCAACAACAAAGTAGATCAAAAAAATAAAGAATTTGATATTGAATATGTGAAGTGGAAACTCAAAAGTTTTCCAATCTTCTAAGCCACTATTAATATCTTTTTCATCAATGTATTGAATGCTCAAATTTAGCATTCTCAATCCTATTGAAATAACATTCATTGTGCTTCATAGCAATTGTGTGTCTAATGAATGTGTTTAGCACCCAACATTAATAATTATCCCCCATAGAAGGTAATTACCTAATCGAGTTATAATGTGTCACAGTACCAGTTATTTAGGGCTTGCTAAATAACTTATAAGTATGCGATTTTGGCGATGCCTACTGCCCAGGTTACTTGCAACTTTATTTTCGCTATAGGTAGCAAGAATCTGCGCTAGG
>CAYZQX010000271.1:0-6176 GCA_964480615.1 uncultured Chitinophagales bacterium
GACTTATTTATTACAATATGCTCGACAATTGGCCAACTAAATTTTTCAACCAAAAACTCTTTTGCGTACATCCAACTTGACGTTGAATTTGAGGTAGTGAGCTTATTGAAGTATTCACTGTCAAAGTTTATTGTAATTCGAGTATTATCCAAAATAGTTTTCCAATTTTCTCGACTAGACTCTTTCTTCTTAATTAGACTTTTAATTGGCGTATTTGATGTAATTCTTGCCACCGGAAAAGGATAACTAAAAAAATACTTTCCTTCAGAATTTTGTGTCGTATAAACCTTTGTTGTTCGAGTAGCTAAATGAATCTCATTACCAATCAGTGCATAAACTTGTGGTGGTAATTTGTTATTTTCAGAACATGAGTTGGCTGGCTTTGCTGAATAGATTGATTTCGCGAGGTTATTTGCAATATCATTTGATTCATCATCAATAGTTGTAAAGCTACCAGTAAATATTATTGGAAAAAATAGCCCATCTAATGATAGTCTTAGAGCTAGCATTAGGCTTGTAAGTTGAAGTGTGTCAGTGCCGTGAGAAATAACAATTCCTCCGACGTCTAAACTGACTGGATACATTTCATCGTGTACTAACTTATCCTTAACAGCCTTCTTAAAATTTATTATTTCTTTTACTTTATTAAGAATTAAATCCCATTGTTCTATTCCAATATTTGTACTATCAGGAGAATTATTAAATACATTCTCATATTCAAATTCCAAATTAAAATGTCTTAACAATTCTTGTACATCAGGCAAAACTTTACCAACGGAACTAGAGCCTAAAGTTCTATTTTTATCCATATCAATTGTCCCTCCACAATTTAGGACAATAACCTTTTTATAATAATCTTTTGTTCTCATATCGGTTTGTTTTAAATAATTTACCTAACGGTTTACTGCTTGACAAAGACAGGGCTTTTCACCACAAATGTTGATGCGGAACACAAAAATTATGGCTGCCACAAAACTGTCGAGCAGAGACGAAACCCCACTTATTGCTAATGTGCTGATATAAGGCGTTTTGCTTTTCACGTCAAGTCCATTGAAATGGTTTTTATTAACTGGAAAAAGTCAAGCAACAAATAATTTGTCGCCTGTCGCCTTGATGGCAACATTAAGTATTGACCAGGTGATGGAATTGTCAATGGCCTTACTCCATTATAGTACGTCCTTACTAATTTTTCATACTGTGTTTCGCTTTCTAAAGAATTATGAGCAATATGGTTTCTTAATTTCTTGAAGTCCTTTAGTTGCTGCAAATTAGTTGTGTATGGAAGTTTAATGGGGTAGCCGTCTCTAAGATATAACTCTGCCCTTTCAATTACAATATCTGGACTAGTCCAGTCTAAAAATGACATTGAAGATTTAATAAGTAATTCTGAATGCTCAAAGTTTTTTGGTTTTAAATAGGACTTAATATTTCGTTTCGTTGGAGTTTCTTTTTCTAAACAATATAAAGCAAAAATTTCTCGTATAAATCCTTCATATGAACGAAATGATGCAAAGAATATGGATTCAACCATAAGTTCCATTTGCGGCATAGTTAACTCTTGGTTGCTAAATTTTTGATGATTCAAAAAGTCGAATCGTTCAAGTCGAGAAACTTCTTGAATGAAAGACTTATAAGCCGCAGATATTTTAATTCTATTTTTAACTGGCATTTTTTATTGGTTTAGAGCTTCAATAATTTTCTTGCAAAGAAAATTTGTTCTTAAAACTCTTGCAGCAGAATCAGTTGTTCCTCTCCGTGATGCGTTAATAAATTCTTTGAAATCCTTATGGTGTTGTGGCTCGTCAATACTATCTGCAATTTCATCATACTTTGCACTAAAACTATCAAGTGCAACTCTTATTTTTCCTATTGACTTTTCAGTCAATGTAGCCTTTAAATTTACGTCTATTCCTTTGAGTTTAAAGAGTAAATGGCCAATTGATGTAAAAAGAGTATAGAAAAGTTGTATTCGTGTAAAGTTCGTATTCTTTAACTCTAAAGCACTATAAATTGAACCAATATATGTCATTATTTGGTCAAATTTATTTTCAATTTCTTCTAAATTACCCTGCTCATCCTCATAGTTTTTGTAGTAGATTTCAATTCCTTTATTAGTTTGAACTTTGTCAATTAGTGCAACCAACAAATCTGCAGTTAAATCAGCTTCCGCCATTCTTGTAACTTTAGCCTTAGTTAAAATTCCAGATTCGATAAAATACGAAACATACTTAAATCCTGTGGAATAAACAGTCTGCTTAAAGTAACCTAAATATTTTGCGTTGAAAATTTCTTGAGGTTCAAGTTTTACAGTGTATGAATTTATCCTTGCGAAGATGTCTAATATTTCTTCGTATGGTGTATCAAAAAGCAAGTCAACCCCCAACTCATATTTTAGATAATCCTTGTCAAGGCCGTTTGGTAAACTATTGTAGTAAAATGATGATAATTCCTTATTGTGAGCTTTTGAAATTTTAAAATCTCCATTGTAATAACCTAGTATTGCTCTTAGACGTTGCTGTCCATCAACTACTACTCTGATGTTTTTTGCTCCCTCAAGTCGTTGAGTGATAATTAATTTAGGCATTGGCTTGCCACGCATTATGGTATCAATTAAATATGATTTTGCTTTATCTGTCCAAACTGACCTACGTTGAAAGTCAGGAGATAATTCAAGCAGTCCATTTTTGTCCCACTCTAAAAAGTCGGAGATACTATATGTTCTTGTGTCAAAATTTTTCATTCTTCAAAGGTATATTTTTTTGTTTATTTTAGGTGTTTGGTACGGTCGTCCTAAAATGCCCTACACCGAATTAGGACTAGCGATGTTCAACGTTAGTAGCATGGCGCAAGTCCGCTTTTATATGAAATTTTATCTATTTAACCTTTATATTTGATACCAACAAATATATAAATATTTTAGGTTGTTCACAATAATTGATATGTTAATTTTATAATTCAATCATTACTCATCGCAAAGATAATTAGCACATTTCATTATTTGCACATATTATAAAAAATAAAATATGTACCTAAGTTATTGGAATTATTTTGATCTAACTAAAGTTTCGTAGTCAATCTATTTCAGGACTATACAAGAGAAAAAATACTAATCGAATCTCTGCAATGCCAGGCAGGTCACAAATGCTTTTTAACCCAGTGTTATCATCAATCTGTGATTACATGCTCCTTACTTGAAAATACAATATTGTCTTGCGTTAATTGAATAAAATAAAATTCATTGGATAATTGATCACGGTTAAGCTTATTAACTGGCATTATTATATTTGTGTTCTACTGCCTCATCGAAGCAATGTTATTTTTACGATAGGGATAGGAGGGGTTTGTGCTGGGCTGGCAGGCTTTCGGTTGCTTTGATTCAGTTATGCGGAAAGCCTGCCAGCCCAGTACCGGAGCGACAGCGCAGCCCCGCATAGCCCGGACCTGTCCCTGAGCTTTGCCGAAGGGCAGGTATCGCCCAAATGGAGCTAATATAAACCAGTAGTATTAGAGCAGTTGTGTATCCATAGCGCAATAACGATAACCAATGCTATAAATGGCTATAGAAAGACCTAGCTGCGCCTAGTAGGAGTTTGTGTATTGATCTCATTGTGGCGCATACCGTTAGGCATTATTTATGGTTCTATTGCCAAGCTTTTAGTCGCTCATTGATGCGAATCGAAGGTGAGGGTAGGAAGTGCTTAGGTGGTCAATTGCTTCGCTTCTAATCCGATGCGCTGATACAAGTCATAGCCCACTTCAGCCAGCGGGAGTCTGAGGATATTCTTGCACAGTCCTAATTGATGCATCAATGCTTTTACACCCCCAGGATTGCCCTCTTCAAAGATCAATTGCATCATGTTGTACAACTGATAATGCAAGCGTTTGGCCTCCTGGTGATCGCTGTTTAACACTGCACGCACCATGGCTGAGGTATGTGTGGGATAGGCATTGGCGATCACGGATATAAGCCCTTCCATCCCTATGGACATAAATGGCAAGGTGAGGTTATCATCGCCTGATATAACGATAAAATCCTTTGGCTTATGGGCGATAATGTCCATACATTGTGACATAGATCCCGATGCTTCTTTGATGGCCACTATGTTTTTAAAATCCTTAGCGAGCGCCAGTGTGGTGGTGGCGGCCATATTGCCCCCTGTCCTGCCAGGCACATTGTACAATATAACTGGCTTAGGGCTATGCTCGGCCACTGTCTTGTAATGGCGATACAAGCCATCTTGCGTGGGCTTATTGTAATAGGGATTGACCGATAGTATGGCTTCGTAATCCTGGAGCTTATAGGTCTTTATCGCATTGATTAAATGTGCAGTATCATTCCCTCCAAAGCCCGCTACTAGTGGCAATCGGCGATTATTGACCTGGCTTGCAAAGTCCAGTATTTTATACCTTTCTTCATCGCTGAGCACAGGTGTTTCGCCTGTAGTTCCAAGTATAACGAGGTAATCAATTCCACCGCTTATTTGATATTCTATAAGTCTTGCTAAGGAATCATAATCCACCTCAAAATTTTCCAAAAATGGTGTGATCAACGCCACGCCTGTACCTCTTAAAAAATTCATTTTGTCGCTTCTAATTTGTTGAAATGCATGAAATAATCGTGTATGTCCATCAATAATTTATCCATGGGTACTTTGCCTTTATAATCGATCATAAAATCGGCTATATAAGTTCGCTTGGCCATATAGGGACCTACTCTAAACTTTGCCTTGGAGAAGCTCGATAGATAGCATAGCGGCATTACATCATCGTTATATGCATTGATTAATATATCGAAAGGTGTGTTCATAAATTCTAAGACCGCAGGGCTATTGGGTTTCTCATACCAATTCAAATCTTTCTTTGAAAATATCAAAAAACTTTGGCTATTCACTGGCCCCTGAGTTTGAATAAAACCCATGATCTTCACTGTTTTATTGAGCCTTCTCAGCTTAGCTGCATATTCTGATATAGGAATGTGATTCGATACGTCAGTAGCATCGAATAGGATGCCTATCTTATGAGCTTGATTGAGGGTTATATCCGTTCGCTTCATCGCAAAATTGGCCAATTCAGATTTTAATTGGCGCTCAAACATTTTTATTCTTATTGACTTAGGTATAATCTCCATATAATTTTTTAGGAATATAACTCTTCAAATACGCCCATTTGAGCATATTTATTGATTCTGTTTACTATCCTATCTTGGGGATCTATAAGTAGTAATTGTCTCAAATTTCTTTGTATCGCTTCTTTTACGTATAGTATGGCTTGTGCTGGATCTTGGTTAGCACCCCCTAGTGGTTCGCTAATGATCTCATCTATCAGTTTGAACCCGAGCATTTCAGTGGGTGTGAGGTGTAGCTGCTCGGCTGCTTTCTCTTTATAATCCCATGAACGCCAGAGGATGGAAGAGCAGGATTCAGGACTGATCACTGAGTACCAGGTATTTTCCATCATCATTACTATATCCCCTACTCCTATGCCTAATGCGCCCCCTGAGGCCCCCTCTCCTATGATGGTGCATATAATAGGCACTTCGAGCTGACTCATTTCATAGAGGTTGCGTGCGATAGCCTCTGCCTGACCGCGCTCCTCGGCTTCGATCCCTGGAAATGCGCCTGGTGTATCTATAAAGGTGAGCACAGGCACATTGAATTTTTCGGCTAGCTTCATCAGCCTCAATGCTTTGCGGTAGCCTTCGGGATTGGCCATCCCAAAATTGCGGTATTGCCTTTCCTTAGTCGTCTTCCCTTTTTGATGTCCTATCACCATGACGGCCTGCTCATCGAGGTAGGCAAATCCACCTATCAATGCTTTGTCATCACCAAAATATCGGTCGCCATGTAGCTCCGTAAACCCTGTAAACAAGTTATTGAAATAATGCAGGCTGTAGGGCCTATCTTGATGGCGACTGAGCTGAACCCGCTGCCAAGGACTGAGCTCTGAATATATTTTTTGCCCAGTTTGAGCCAGCAAATCCTCTAGTGGTGTTATCGCTGAACTCATATCCATTTTCTTCTTTACCCCAAGCTCCTGTAATTTCTTGATTTGATCTACGATCTCTAATATCGGCTTTTCGAAATCTAATATAAAAGAAGCATTTTTGTAATTCATACGAAAAAAAGAAATGCAAATGTAATCAATTGTCCTTACATCGCATTTTTTTATGCTAATCT
>CAYZQX010000272.1:0-6147 GCA_964480615.1 uncultured Chitinophagales bacterium
CATCCGAAGCAGGAACCTACCAAAAGAAAGGATTTATAGAAGTAGTGAGATAATAATAACATTAGTTTTATAGCCAAATTATGAATGCAAAAGCCGTCCTCAAAAGGGGCGGCTTTTTTTATTGATTTGAAATATGTATAACTGCAAGGAATTGTAAGGGTAATAAAAAAATATTTAGTTCAATACCGGTTTTAGCACTTGCACAATAACTCAAAACTAGGTGATCGTGGCGATGCCTACGGCCCGGGCTGCTACAGGCTACACTGCGTTCCGGTCTTATCTGCTGACTCCCCCCTAGTACTATAATAGATGATTGACTCGATCTATGGCATACCTATAAGTAAAAACAATGCCCTGGGGAGTCATCAAATAAGACTAAACCATTGCGCATCCCTATCGCAAATGCAACATAAAATTCTATTCACAAAACAACATCATCCAATGGCTTTTACAAAAATATTTTACTCAAAAAATAGCAACAATGCTCATCTGTCTAATAAATGATTTTTCGATTCAATCGTTTTTATAGATACTAATTTTTTTTGTAGTTGAACTAAGTCAAGATAATTATAGAAATCCTTTATAATAAAGGGTTCGTAAGCTATTCAATAAGCATTAATTATATACCCAGTCTTATCAAGATAGCTGTGGTTTGAATGTGTAATCGAGTATCAATAATGGTTTTTGCCATGCTAGTTTTAAATTTGAGGATTGGTGTTTTTTATAGCATAAATTTCCGGATTTAGTTATTGAATCTACTATAATAGATGGATAAAAAATCACCTTATTCACGGCTATTACAGGATGTGATTTAGTGATAATGCACCACGCAAAAATAAATAGAAGATCAGGCAATTGAAAATCGATTATTAGGTATATGATGCTGTTTTGTTAGATTGGATTCAGTGATAGTGATTGGTAAAATTTTATATTTGAAATTGTATAATGGAATAAATAATTACTGTGATAATAATGCCAAAACTGTTATTGAATACGAATGAGTTGCTGATGTATAATGGCTGTATGGGCAAGGGATAGAAGCGTTATCCTGCTTAGAATGGCCGTTATTGAAGAATGGCCATAAGCGGGATAGTAGCGGATAGCCCGGTCCTTGATGCTGCTATTGAACTCATTCATAAAGAGGTAGATTGATTAGTCGCTATTGTGATAACGCACTAGAGCGAGGTGTAGGGATAGCAGCATCAAGGATGACCCCAGAGACTGTATTATAAAATTAGGATATTCGAGAATCAGCTAATTTTATTTTTGCAAGACATTAAAAATAGGATCTTGAATTGATATTTTAACTCAATGCTGATTGTTGACTTTTATGACGAGTACCGTGTGATCATCTTGTTCGGTTTTTATATCAATGAATTGCTTGTAAGCATTGATCAATTGATCTTTAATATGTATTGCTGAGTGATGAGCATTGTCTATCAATGTGTCGCGAATACGATCAAAACCAAATAACTCATTAGTATTTGAAAATCCATCAGAAAGGCCATCGGTAAAAAGTACTAACACATCTTCAGGATCAAGCAATACCTCATTGATATGTATGTAATTGCTAAAAGTATCGTTTCTTATGATGCCTAATCCCATTCCCTTGTCAGCAAGATAATAGGCCGTATGTGATTGTTTTTTATATATCAATATGGGTGTATGTCCACAGCGACCATAAATAAATTTTTGACCCTTAGGATGAAGAATTAGCCAAGTAGCTGTGATGAAAAAGGATCGTGGCAAACAGTCACTGATGGCCAGGTTAGCTTTGTTAATTAATTCTGTCAAAGGCAATTCCAACTGAATGATGAATCGAAATATTCCTTTGAGTTCAGCCATGTGAAAAGCAGCTGAAGTTCCTGTGCCCGATACATCAGCAATGATGGCTGCGAGCCTGCCATTATTTAAGAATGCGAAATCATAATAATCACCACCAACTTCCTTTGATGTATGATTAATTGCTGCAATATCGAATTGTTGGCCACCATCGAAACGCTGTGGCATTAGGCTCTTTTGCACGCGTCGTGCAACTGCTAATTCTTGTGATGCTTTTGCATTTTTTACGGCACTCTGTATGAGGTGTGCATTCTCAAAACTGATCTTTGCTTGTGTAGTGAAACTCTTGAGCATATCCAATGAATGCTCATCAAATCCACCACCTAATTCTCGCATCAGATAAATGCATCCCAATAATTGATTTTTGAATCTGATAGGTAAGGCGACAAGACTATTATAGGGAATTTTTTCACCTGCGGTTAGCCCACTTTTTATTAGATTGGGAATGCTCAATACTTTGCTGCGTTTGTTTTCATTGAGCCAGTTCGTAAATTGGATTTTGTGATCGAGTAGTTCAATCATTTTTTGATCTATGCCTTGTGTATGTATCACGATGGGTTCACCGTCGCCATCCTTAGCAAGCCATAACCAGCCTGCATCCGCATCACTATTGATCACACAGTTTTTAAATAACAATTCCATTGTTTTATTCAATGGTTGATGACGCAGTATGCCACGCGATAATTGTTGAAAGCTATTGATTTCTGTCAGCCTATCATTGGCGATGGATGCCAGTGGTAGATTGAATAGCAATGCCAGCAATGCGAATACAGCATAGCCTATCACAAAACTTGCTAGCAATATGTAAAAGACATTGTGCAATGGGCCAATGTAAATCAGGTATGGGAAATCCTCACAAAATAGTTCCTGCACCAGTCCAGTAGCTATGATAATGATGCTTACCAGATAGAAGATAGCAAAATACTGGGTTTTGTTATTGACTAATGCAATCCACTTGATTCTAAATAATAGACTTAGAACAACGACCAATCCAATTATTAATAATACTAGATATATGTACCAAGGAAAATGAGTAAATTGATAAAGTCCTGTGCTGCTAATTATTAGTATGCTAATAAACCATTGCCATTGTCTTATCGTTCTTTTTTGTGGCTTTACAAATACTAGTTTTTTGAATAATACAGCGGTGTATAAAAAGAACCACAAAGAAGCAAAAAATCCGCTTAGGTCAAATAGTACACTCAATGTGGGATGTATGCTTCCAGTTGCATATACATAAATATTTCGCAACAGCTCGTGTCCCACATTGATTACTAAAGCGGTAATGCCTACTGTGAGAATTCGCGAAAATAGCAATTCAATATTGGCAATGGATTTTTTCTTTGCGTAGCTGGCAAAATGTATCGTAAGAAAAACTAAAAAACTGATATACAATACACTGTACATCCTCGGATCTATGACTTCATATCCAGTATCAATAAGATGTGTGTATAGAATGGCGATGACCCCAGGAAGGGCACATAGTAAATACTTATATCTATGAAATTTTTCCAATTATATAGGCCAAAGTTATGCAATTATTTTTTTGTTAATGATTTTGAGGAATACTAGGATCGTAATTGCTGGGTTTATCATCGTTTTTTTGTCCTATGAATTTATGTGGTATGCCATAAGTATAGGTTTGGCTTTTGAGTGGGATTAGTCATACGTTGTTTTGTTGTTGAAATTTATTTTGGTTTAGCAGATTGGTGATAGAGGTTTCAGCTTCTATATTGTTGGTAGATGGTTAGCTTATATATTGTTTAATATTTTATGCACTGTTATTAGTGTAAGTGAGTTAGTGGATTGTTTTTGTTTTTTCGGCATAAGTGAAATAGTTGTTGTGCCTAGGAGTGTATCAGGGATAAGATTGTTAACAGTGCTGAAAGCTTTACTCACTTACATTTTATTGCCATTGACCAATATATTTGCTATTGATAGAGAATTAATAATGTGTTTTGTAATTTATAGTTTTATAGTAAGAGATGATGTATTGATTATTTCGGTTATTGTATGTATTTGTTATCCTGGATAATGTGATAGATCTAATAGGTACTATTCTCTTTTACTAGTAATAACTTGCTTTAGGGCGGGTGTAACTTTAATTATCAATTCTCGATTCGATTATATTTAGTTAGATGCGAAGAAAATAAATAAACTATTTTTGCCCAATTAATTATAAACAGTGGCGAAGAAAGTACGCATAATCGAAGGGTTAGAGATTCAAAATATTACTACTGAGGGTAGGGGAATAGGCCGATTGCCTGATGGATTGGTGTGCTTTGTCGAAAAAGCAGTTCCAGGTGATATCGTCAATGTAAAAGTTGTAAAAAAGAAAAAAGATTTCCTTGAAGGGATCGCCATAGCTTTTGAAAAAAAGTCGGAACTGCGCCAAACGCCATTCTGTAATTATTTTGGGATATGTGGTGGTTGCAAATGGCAGTACTTGAGCTATGAGCAGCAGCTTCTTTACAAGGCTGAACTTGCTCAGTCTAATTTGCAAAGGATAGGAAAAGTAGCAGATGCCGAATTTCTGCCCATCATAGGAGCTGATAGTGACACCTATTACCGCAATAAAATGGAGTTTTCTTTTTCCTCCGAAAGATGGCTGATGCAAGATGAAATAGATACCAAGGATCATCTGGAATACAGGGAAGGTTTGGGGTTGCACGTACAAGGTAATTTTGTAAAGGTAGTTGACATTAAAAAATGTTTTTTACAGCCCGATCCTTCTAATGATATTCGAAATTGTGTTAGAGAATGGGCCTTAGCTAATCAAGTGGGTTTTTATAATCGGATAAGTCATACTGGCTGGCTGAGAAATCTAATCATAAGAAACAATCGCATAGGCGAAGTGATGGTCGTGCTGATCGTTAAACATGATGATCAGGATAAAATTAATTCAGTTTTAGAACTCCTAAAAACGAAAATACCTGCCATCGTATCATTGGGTTATGTAATTAATCCTAAGGTCAATGACACCATATATGACCAAGAGGTGGTAAACTATTATGGACCTGATCACTTGATCGAAAGGATAGGGGACTTGACTTATAAGATCAGCCCAAAGTCTTTTTTTCAAACCAATACCTTGCAAGCCGAAAAACTCTATAACTTGGCATTGGAATTTGCGGAGTTAAGCGGCCATGAGGTTGTATATGATTTATACACAGGCACAGGCAGCATCGCATTATATGCGGCCCGTCACTGCAAAAAAGTTATAGGAGTGGAGACAGTAAGCGATGCCATAGCTGATGCCCACATCAATGCCGAAATGAATGGCATATCCAATGCCTCTTTTTTCTGTGGGGAGGTAGAGAAATTATTCACGCCCAGTTTTGTAGAGCAGCACGGAAATCCCGATCTTATTATCACGGATCCTCCTAGGGCAGGTATGCATCCTGATGTGGTGAAAACCATATTGGGACTCGATGCGCCTAAGATCGTGTATATTAGTTGTAACCCATCCACACAGGCGCGTGATCTCGCACTCTTACAAGAAGAATACCGTGTGGTAAAATCAAGACCGGTGGACTTGTTTCCGCATACTTATCATATTGAAAATGTTGTATTGCTGGTAAAAAAATAATAGATGAATCCGATCAAAGAAGAATATCTTATTAGTCTCAGAGCCGATTTTAATACGGTCGGTAGTTACTTGCTCGATATAAGCAAAGCAGTGCTGAAACAACAAATTACAATGTACCCCATCTTTATAGTACACAATGAACCAGCATTGAGTTTGGGTAAGTTGATAATAGACTCTGGTAGATCTAAGACCAATTGGTGTTTCAGTGCATCAGTTATTGAAGAGCTGCTCAGAAAAGACATAGTGACTTACGAGAAATTAGATGAGTTTAAAATGGTGTATAAAGATCCCTTGCAGTATGCCTGTGTATTAATGATTACCAAGGAAATGCAAGACTTCGTATTTATCCCTTACAACCAAGATGCAATGGAAGAGGCCGACGAAGATGAAGGTCTCGAAGAGGACTTAGGGATAGATGATCGTGATGAGGATGATCGCTATTGATGGGATTGTATGTTTTATTATTACTTGTATAATTTAGTAACAAGCAGTTTATTAATAACCGTGAATCGCGATAGGGATGCGGAATGGTTTAGTCTTATTCGCTGACTCCCTAGGGCATTGTTTTTGCTTATAGGTATGCCATAGATCGAGTGAATCATCTATAAGTGTACTAGTAGGGAGTAAGCGAATAAGACCGGAACGCAGTGTAGCCTGTAGCAGCCCGGGCCGTAGGCATCGCCACAATGTCGTTAAGTTAAGGCGTAACTGCTTGA
>CAYZQX010000273.1:0-6118 GCA_964480615.1 uncultured Chitinophagales bacterium
AGTAAGAATCGAATACTAGAATATTATCCTAGCTTTGCAATCATTTTAACAGAACCATGTATGATTTTTAATGCCTATAAATTTTTGGAATGTTTCTTGGTAACCATCCTACTTTGTATTACACTGGCATTAGGTGGCTGCTCTAGTTTTTCAAATTTTCAAACCGCAAGGGTATTGCCTCAAAAGCAAGCGGATATATACATCGCAAGTAGTGGCATGTTCGGTGCTGATGTAAAGGTGCCTCCTGTATTTCCTGAGATTGGATTTAGGATGGGTTTGGGCTTTAAGAGTGATGTGGGCGCAAGGATATCTCTAGGAGGCCTATATGCTGATTATAAATACCAATTATTAGGCAATGAGGATGGTCAAATTGCGGTAGCCACTGGATTAGAGCTAGGTGGCACAATCATTCCTCAAAGTGGCACCAGTGGATTTATACAAACAACTTTGCCATTACATTTCTCTTATCATCCTTCGGAACGCGCCGCTATAATTTTTACTCCAAAAATATGTCGCATATTTGGCTTTAAGGAACTCACAGATTACGAATCTGGTGAGCATTATTTTGACGGTTCTTCTTCTTTTTTATTTTCACTTAATCCTGGATTTGAATTCCTTATGACGGATAGACTAAAACTAATTGCAGGAGGCAATATTATTTTTGACCTCACAGGTGACCAAAACTTTTTCCAGTATGGAATAGGAATTAAGTATGTATTGCGTGGCAACAGAAAATAAGAAATAGCAAGTCTTACTACACTATAGTCAATAAGTTGATTCTAATATACTACAGCGTTTAATATATTCATACAAGTCATAATCGCCCACCATGGTAAGCCAGTAATAATTAGGGCGATAGATGTTCATAAAAGATAGCAGTTTGCTGCCTTGTAATCCCGTTAATTCCTGAATAATTTCTTCATTAAACCGGTGTTTAATATAGTTGTCTTTTTCTTTTTCTTCTAGGTCAAATCTAAATTTTTCCCATCGCTTATTGCGCTTAAATTGAAAGGCTTGGTACAAGGCATCTATACTAATACCACCACCTACTAAACCGCCTCCTATGATTTCTCCTACTGTAGGCACTTCAAAGTCAAACCCCTTATTAAATTCTTCTCTAAGTGCCAAGCTATCTTTTTTATAACTCCTACCTAGTAATTCCACCTCAGGCAGTCGATATTCTTTAGCTTTGAGGATAATAATAGTCTCTTGTTGGAGTGACTCATAAGAAACAACGAATCGACGATTTTCAAATCCTATATTATTGATCTCTAACAAATCGCCAATTTTTGCATTGATGGTAAAGCTACCATCCTTGTTAGAAAGCGTATAGGAGCTTCCATTTATCTTATTGAAGATGGCGGCGGATGACACAGCGCTACTGTCCAATGAGGAAAGGAGTTTTCCCTTAAATAAGTTTTGCGTGCTTAAGGGTACCCACATTCCAATCCCTGTAATCAAACAAATAAATGTAAAGACTTTAATTGACAATTAATTATTATTTAAGTTGGATAATTGAGATACAAAAATACGCACTTTAGGGTTAGTACACAATAAAGTGGATATGGATGGGTCTTGATTTTCAATAACCCACAAACTATAATGCGCCATATAGAATTCTATTATATGAGACTGGATAATCGGCGGGAAAGTGGGGTGGCTCTTAACCTTTTTTAACCGACTACCGCTAGTTAAATATTATAAAGACAAAATTAATTGAATGGAGAATAACTAAATTTGCTGCCCAGTTATTTTTACAACATTCATTAATATGCTCACAGCACCTGATATTACTGCGCTCAATGAGAGGATCAATCAAGAGAGTGCCTTTATCGATTCGATTAAGAAAGAAATCAATAAAATCATTGTAGGTCAGCAGTACCTAATTGACCGTCTATTGATTGCTGTATTGTCCAATGGACATATCTTATTAGAGGGGGTTCCTGGTCTTGCTAAGACCTTATCGATCAACACACTTGCTAAGACAGTAAGTGCGCAGTTTAGAAGGGTTCAGTTTACCCCCGATCTATTGCCTGCGGATGTTATAGGTACCATGATTTATAATCAATCTAAGAATGAGTTTAGTGTAAGAAAGGGTCCTATATTTGCCAATTTTATACTTGCTGATGAGATTAATAGGGCACCTGCTAAAGTGCAGAGCGCACTGCTGGAGGCGATGCAGGAAAGGCAAGTCACGATAGGGGATAATACTTACAAATTAGAAGAACCTTTTATGGTGCTAGCCACGCAAAACCCATTAGAGCAGGAGGGCACCTATCCACTACCTGAAGCGCAGCTCGATCGTTTTATGCTCAAGGTTATAGTGACTTATCCCAGTCGCCAAGAGGAGCAAGCGATAATGCGACAGGCGATTATGAATAGTTATGAAACAGTGACCGCCATTGTATCGCCACAGGCACTTATTGCTGCAAGAAATGTAGTTAAGGAAGTATATATGGATGAGAAGATCGAACGCTATATACTCGACATCGTATTCGGCAGTCGCTATCCCAAAGAAATAGGTCTGCAAAAGCTTGAAAACTTAATTGAATATGGTGGGTCGCCAAGGGCTAGCATTAATCTCGCATTAGCAGCTAAAGCGTATGCATTTATAAAGCGACGTGGCTATGTTATCCCGGAGGATGTGCGTGCCATAGCTCAAGATGTATTGAGACATCGCATAGGTGTAACTTATGAAGCCGAAGCTGAAAATATAACCAGCGAAAAAATTATTGTAGAGATTCTCAACAAAGTTGAAGTGCCCTAATAAGTCATTCCAGTTATCTTGTGGTCATATTCCTAACAGTTGCAATAATGCAGCTCCATTAAGGAATCGGAAAACAGGATACATCTATCTATGCGAGTGCATAAGTGCTGCTTATCCTTGTTACCCATCATCGTGAGTTAGGATAGAAAAAAATAGGCTATATGAAAGTAAATAATTTGCAAGTAATTAATGAGTATGGAAACTGCTGAATTACTCAAAAAAGTTCGACACATCGAAATTAAAACAAGGGGATTAAGTAATCACATTTTTTCAGGTGAATACCATAGTGCCTTTAAGGGCAGGGGCATGTCATTTAGTGAGGTGAGGGAATATCAGTTTGGAGATGATGTGCGCAGCATAGATTGGAATGTCACCGCGAGGACACAAAAACCGCATGTCAAAATATTTGAAGAAGAGCGAGAGCTCACGGTGATCCTGCTTATTGATGTTAGTAGATCTTCATTCTTTGGTACAAGGACACAATCAAAAAATGAATTGATAGCTGAGTTAGCTGCAATTCTTTCTTTCTCGGCCATACAGAATAACGACAAGGTGGGCGTTATTTTTTTTACTGATAAGATCGAAAAATTTATACCACCTAAGAAAGGCAAGTCACATATATTGCGTATTATTAGAGAGGTAGTAGCATTTGAACCACAGAGTAAGGGTACGGACTTATCCATCGCACTGAGTTACTTGTGCAATGTAATAAAACGTCGTGCCATCACTTTTTTAATCTCTGACTTTATGGCTATAGGCTACGAAAAAGAAATGAATATAGCTGCTAAAAAACACGATCTAGTAGGCATTAGAATTGTAGATCCAGCAGAAGAAAAATTGCCCGATTCAGGCATGCTGTATATGGAGGACTCTGAAACCGCCGCTACACAATGGATTGATACAAGTGATCCAAAGATTAGGGCTTATTATGAAAAAAAATACCTTAAAAACAAGAAATACAATGATGAGTTGTTTCAAAAAACAGGCACAGACTGTATTACAATAAAGACCAACAAGCCATACATTGATACCATGATAAGTTTTTTCAAAAAAAGATCCTTGCGCTAGATTATATGTCAGTAATCGCATCGTATATAACCCTTGCTTCTGATGGCTTGTTGAGCTATAGTTACAGTATCAGGCATGTTGTCATTAGTTGTTTAATGATCACAACTGTATTGCATTGCAGTATCTCTGCGCAGCCCACTATAACAGTTAGAACTGATCGGCAGGAGATCAGGATAGGTGAGCAGGTAGAGCTCAATATAGAAGTGGCACACGATGCAAAAATATTTATGACTTGGCCATCCATAGCTGAAAAGATAGGAGAGATGGAAATTGCCAAGCGTACAGCAGTTGATACCTTTAGCACAGAAAGGGGCTATAAGGAAATATGTTCTTACTGGATCACTGCATTCGAGGAAGGGGAGTATGAGCTGCCAGACCTTGCTTTTAAGTACCGCAGTCGCGATGAAGTTATAGAATATGAGCTTATGGCTTCTCTGCCTATTATAAAAGTTAATACCATTGCGATAGATACTAGCAGTGGATTGAGACCTGTGCATGCGCCAATTCCCATAAAATTAGGGGTCATAGATTACTGGCTTGAACTGGCCATTGCTGCAGCTTGCATTGTTTTAATTGCATTCTTAGTATGGATTATCAAAAGGCGAAAAAACAGGGCAAAACCTATTCAAGAGACCATTATTATACCACCTACCCCACATGAGTGGGCCCTCGATCAGCTCAATCGCCTTGAGGCGGAAAAGCGCTGGCAATCGGGCTTGGTCAAGGATTATTATACTGGACTCACCGATATTTTTAGAACCTATTTAGAAAAGCGATTTGACATACAGGCGATGGAAAGCACAACAGATGAGATTATCACTATACTCCAAAAGAATCCTGAAGCTTCTCAAAACATAGAAGAGCTCGCTGAAATATTATCCATTGCTGATTATGTTAAGTTTGCCAAGGGTGAGCCTGCCATCAATTTTCATACCGATGCACTGCTAAAAGTTAGATCTTATATTCATAAAACCAAAAGCAACACAGCATCATGAAACAAGCATTATTTGACATCACGTTTGCTTATCCATGGGTATTATTGTTTTTGCTTTTATTGCCATTGTTGTTTATAATGTTGTACAGCAATCGCAGGAGAAGTATAACGCCTATTAGCATATCGGATGGACAAGGACTTCAGCAATTTAGCAATTGGAAAACCAAGTTAAGGCCTTGGCTATTTGTACCATTGCTGCTCAGTTTGGGTTTTCTTATTATCGCATTAGCAAGGCCGCGCAATACACTTGATGAGGTAAAAATAAAGTCAGAAGGAATTGATATCGTATTGACTATTGATGTGTCACAGAGTATGTTAGCAAGAGATTTTGAACCTGATCGCCTTGAAGCCTGTAAGCGCATTAGCAATGAGTTTATTAATGCAAGGGTATCGGATCGCATTGGCATAGTAATATTCTCAGGAGAGAGTTTTAGTTTATGTCCCATTACCACTGATCATCATGTGTTGAATACCCAAATGAATACGATTCAGTCAGGCCTTATGGAGGATGGTACAGCAATAGGTATGGGACTGGCAACAGCGGTGAATAGACTAAGAGAAAGTACCGCTAAAAGCAAGGTGATTATCTTGCTTACGGATGGGGTGAATAACAAAGGAATGATTGATCCGCTCACTGCTACAGAGACTGCTAAAACACTAGGCATTAAGGTATATACAATAGGAGTAGGAACACAGGGTATCGCACCATTTCCACAAAAAACCTTATTTGGAACCATACTACAACAAATGCAAGTAGAAATTGATGAGGAGCTTCTTACTAAAATAGCGAATGAAACCAATGGCAAATATTTTAGAGCAACGAATAACAACAGCTTGAAAGAAATATATGCGGCTATTGATCGACTAGAGAAGACCGAAGTGGAAACCACAAGCATACAAAAACATACTGAACAATATAGGTTGTGGGTGATCTTGTCATTGATATGTTTAATGACCTATATTGTTGGAAGATGGGCACTGCTAAAAAGCATTAATGATTAGTAATCGATTAGGTATATATGATAAATACATTAGTATTAGGTATTGAGCTACAAGCATGAAAAAGCTTGATAGTATATTACAAAAAAAGGGCTTACCCAATTACTAGCAATTTTAAAAATTTTGGCGATGCCTTACAGGCCCGGGCTGCTCCAGGCTACACTTCGTTTCGGTCTTATTCACTGACTCCTTTTCTATTGTGCGCTATATATACACTACTGTTTATAGCGACACGGCTTACCTATGACATCAGTGATAGGAGTCAGTGAATAAGACTAAACCATTCCGCA
>CAYZQX010000274.1:0-6111 GCA_964480615.1 uncultured Chitinophagales bacterium
TGTAAAAGTTAGCAATAGCAGCCTCTTTAAAAGGAATAGGCAAAATCAAATAATCAGTAACTGGGTTGGGATAAAATTGAAATGGAATTTCTTTTATATCCACATTATTTTGTAGTACAAGATGTTCGGTAATTAACTCCACATAGGCGTTTTCTAGTGCATTATCTACATCACCACGCGCATCCACAAGTGGAGCATTGACTTCAACTTCCTCTAAATCTGATTCGGGTGAATCGTAATCAAGATTATACACACCCTTATCAAAATCAAAATCACTATCAGCACCTATGATTACAATATCAACAGGATCAGCAGCCATACGGTTACCCACAGCACATGATTGACCATTAGAATAAATAGAAAATGCTAAAAAGCTCAATAAAAGGAGGTAGAACTTTGACATATCACAAATTTTGTATAAAGATATACATAAATTTAGCTATTTTGCTATACATTTTTTAGGTATTATCGGTATATTTTTATTCCTTGAATCCGAATATTGAAACACAAAATATTGACAATCAATATATTGCAAAATATTTACACATTTTTTTTTGAATGATTATCGAAAATAATAAATTTACAGGATGTATCAATCAAAGGCGATTCAACTGATAAAATTGTTTACAGGCAAGGAGTGTAGAAATTTTTTAGTTTTTCTTAAAAGTCCACAGCTAAAAAATTCGGAGGAGCTTGTAGCACTTGGTGAGCTATTAGTATCCTATTATCCCAAATTTGATTCGCCAGAATTAGACCGGGTTAAACTTTTTAATAAGCTCTACCGCAATGAACCCTATCAGGAAAAAAAATTACCTTACTTATTTACCGACTTGGTAAAGCATATTGAGGCATACCTAGTACAGCTATATGTACACGAAAACGAAAGTGTATATGACCACATATTGCTTAAGGTGTATTATGAAAGAAATGCCGAAAAATACTTTAAACAGACACTAGAAGCACAACAAAAAAAAGAGGAAGGACAGCTGGCAAAAAAAATTGGTTATTACTTTCATCAATATGAAATAAATCAAATGGCTAATGCCTTAGTGCTTAATAAAACAGGACATTCAAGTGGAGACTTATTAAAGCGGTCATTAAATATGCTCGATCAATTTTACTTTCAAGAAAAACTTAGATCAGCCAATATGTTGTTTAATTACAGTGATATTCATGCCAATGAATATGAAGTAATCTTAATAAGGCAAATTGTAGAAGCATGTAATGAAATACCATTTAACACCATCCCTACCCTTCAAGCCTATAAAGCAACTTATAGCTTACTTACTGAAGAGAATAATAATGTAATACTATCCGAACTACAAGACTTTATTCAGGAAAATGAAGACAAAATTTCCTTTGATTACCTGCGAGAGATATATGGCTATATAAGAAATCACCATGTCATAAATACCAATACAGGTCAGTCCAAGAATCCCCTACCCTTATTTGAATTATTAAAAATACTGATTGAAAAAAACTACTTATTAGAAAATGGATTCTTATCCCCATGGGACTATCAAAACATGGTCATTACTGCCATAAGATGTGGAGAGTTAGATTATGCATACAACTTTATAAACTCGTACAGAGAATTGTTAGATCCCATTTTTAAAGGACCGTCCTTCCATCTCAATATGGCTTACTACTATTTTGCTCAAAAAGATTATAGCAAGACATTACAATATGTAAATAAGGTTGATAGCAATGATGATAATTTTGTACTTTCTATTAAAGTATTAACCATTAAAACCTATTATGAATTAGAAGAGTTTGTACCTCTATTTTATTTGTTTGATTCATTCTATATATTCTTAAAGCGAAATAAAAGTTTGAGTAATCAACATAAGTCTCGCTATTTAAATTTTATAAAATACATAAAAAAAGTAGCGAAGATAAAACTAGGCAGTAAGACTTCAGCAATGACGCTGAAAGATGAAATAAATGAAAAAAAACAATCCGTAGATATGCGCTGGCTAAATTTTAAACTGGATGAGTTAATTGAAAAAGACAAGTAATTTTTAGTGTCTATTTCTAATCAGTTAATAGAAAAAATGAACTGATTAATCTCTAATTCTGTGATATAATTTTCTTGTCGAAGCAAGGCATGAAAATTAGCAAATGTTTTTCCATGTATAGGGTTTGCTGAATAACTTGTAATTAGGGTTTGCTAAATAACTTATAATTATGCGATTTTGGCGATGCCTGCGGCCCAGGCTCTACGCTCTACTCCTCGCTACTTGCTGTATAGTTTATTTTCAATGGCAAGCAAGAATCTGCGCTTGCGTTTGATTTCTAAAGTCGCTGTGGGGTGTGCTTGCGAATTTGTTATTTTTCTAATGGCAACAAGAACCTGCGCTATCGCTTGGTTTGCTGCGATCCCTATCGCGAATACAACTTGAAAGAGCACTGTGCAAGAGAAGACATTTATTATGCGAGCTTTTTGTTAAGACGCAAGAATTTTATTTGTATATTCTTTGCACTTACAATTTCTAAAAACCTTTATACTAAAAGATTTCAGAGTTATTGAGCAAGCACACATTTACATTACAATATTAGAAATGATGGTCGCAAGCTAATCCATCTATTCAAAATAGGCTTCATTATAGGAATGTAAATATAATTGGGTCAATACAGCGTAGCATTTTGCGATAGAGATCGAAGTGGATATCCTTTTAGGGGGCAAGTGAATTTGCAAGCACTTAGGTTGCTGCACTATGATTGGTTATAGCTAATAATGCTATTTTAGGTAATTACCTTGCCTCCTAAAAGATAGGAACGCAGAGCTCGGGCCTTTAGGCATCGCCATAAACAATTCTTATATTCTTATCCCAGTTCAATAATACTAATACTATCACCACCATATTGCGGGTCCTCATCTTTGATAGATCGCACCGATGGAAATGACTTGAATGTAGTTCTTATAGCTCGTTTGAGAATACCATCCCCGCGACCATGAATAATCTTTAATTGATCAGCATTAATCATCAGTGCTTTATCTAACCAAGCTTCTATTTCTAGTAAGGCTTCTTCCCGTCTTTTGCCGCGCACATCAATGGTATATTGAAAGTCCACTGAGTTTTGAAAAGTATCGTAAGAAGTACGAACATTTTTCTTCTCATTTTGTTTAACTTCAATCTTAGCAATTTCGTTAAGATTCAATCTCGATTTCATTAATCCAAATTGAACATAAGCTTTGCCATCATTTAATTCTATAATCTCGCCATATTGCTCGCTCCCCAATAATTTCACCCGGTCACCAATAGCAAATTCCTGTGCATTAACCTTTTCTTTTACTTCGTTCTTAAGTATAACAACTTCATTTTTCAGTTGCTCTTTTTCCTGATCTATCTCGGCTTTTATCGCAGCAATTTTTTCTTTATGAAGAAAACCTTCTTTGAGTTCCCGCATCATGTTCTCCATTTTTTTATTGGTTTCGATGATGGTTTGCAATGATTTTTCCTTAGTCTCTAGCAATATTTTTTTCTTGGATTTGTTCCACTCATCTTTATCAGCAAGGTATTGTGATTTATCTGCATTGAATTTTTCTTCTTCTTTTCTCAGTGCTGCTTCACGTTGTACAATGTCATTTTTTTCTAACTGCATGGTACCTAGCAGGTGATCAAACTCGCGATATTCGGTGCCTACTTTTTCTTTTGCTAGCTCCAAGATATGATCAGGCATGGCAATTTTTTTTGCAAGTTCAAATGCAAACGAGCTTCCAGGCTTACCTAATTCCAACATATACAAAGGAGCAAGATTTTTATGATCAAAACTCATTGCACCATTTACTATTCCTTTAGTTTCAGCTGCAAACAATTTGATATTAGAATAGTGGGTAGTAATTACACCGAATGCAAATTTTTTATGTAGATGTATAAGAATGGCCTCCGCTATTGCTCCTCCGAATTTAGGATCGGTACCTGAACCAAATTCATCGATAAAGATTAGACTCTTATGGTCAGCCATTTCAACGAACCAACGCATATTTTTTAGTCTAGAGCTATAGGTACTTAGATCATTTTCAAGGGACTGTTCATCGCCCATATCCAATGCAATGGTGTGGAAAATACCCATCATACTTACAGGGCTGGCGGGTACTAGCATTCCAGCCTGAATCATCAGTTGAAGGAGCGCAATGGTTTTAAGTGCTACAGATTTTCCACCCGCATTAGGGCCACTAATAACCAATATTCTATCCGCAATGCTAAGTCTTAAAGAGAGTGGCACGGTGGTTCTCTTAGACTTCCTATTGAGCAAAAACAATAAGGGGTGATAAGCATTGTGTAATTCAATAATTCTTTCATTGCATAATTGTGGCATTTCAGCGCCAAGTTCAAGAGCCATCCGCGATTTGGCCATTACAAAATCGGCATAGGCAAGCAATGATTGATGCATTAAAAACTGATCCGCATACGGACGAATGTCGGCACAAAGCGCCTTCAATATCCTGTATATTTCACGTTTTTCCTCTTGTTGTAATTCAAACAATTCATTGTTGAGCTGTAAGGTTTCTTCTGGCTCAATAAAGGTAATTTTTCCTGAAGGAGATTCATCGGTAATAATTCCCTTAACTGAACGCTTGTACTCAGCTTGCAAGGAAACAACTCGTCGTCCGTTGCGTATGGTTTCCCCTTCATCGGTCAGCCAACCCCGCTTTCGATACTCACTCATTAATGATTTGAATCGGCTTTCTATTTCCCTATATTTAAGTAATATTTGGTTTCTGATGAGAGATAATTCCTTGCTAGCCGAATTCCTTATTTTTCCTTCGTCATCTATAACGCCTTTAATACGATTAATGATGAGTTTTTCATAAGGCAAATCTTTAAAAAGTGCATAAACGTATGGAAAACTTTTTTTAAGCTCCCCTTTCTGTTGATCAAAAAACAGGCAAATATCCTGAACGATCAAAAGATTTTTGAGTAGTTCAAATATCTGTGTTTCTTTCAGGACGGAATCCTGAATTTTGAGATAGGTAAGAGAAGGAGTTAGTTCGATAATATTGAGTGCGGGGAATTCATAGCCACTGGTGATCAGGTGTTTAAATTCATTTACCTCTCTAAGTAACTGATCGATGTGCTTAAAATCAGTACTTAGCGAAATATTTTTGACAAGTGCTAAGCCGAGGCTACTCTGGCAAAATTTTTCTAAAAAATCCAATACTTTATCAAATTCTAACTTTTTATATATATCGTAAGGATATAAGTTAGGCGGTAATGCAGTTTTATCCATGGCTTATTAAAAAAAAAGCGGCTTGATTAGAGCCGCTATTTTATAGAAATTAAAATTATTTATTATCCTTTTTTAGCAAATCGCTTGGTATCCAAAATATTACCCCAGTTATCAAGTACGGAAACTAAATACATACCTGAAGGAAGATTCGTGGCATCAATAACCATGGACATTTCTCTAACATCAATATTGCGAATTCTCTTTCCAGTAAGGTTGTATATTTCAATCCTAGCTGCTTCCGGTTTATATATGTCAATATTTAAGGTATTGACAACTGGATTGGGATAAAGATTCATTGAAAATGAACTATTGTTCAATGTCAAAACCCCTGTAGGAGTTTCTGCAATTGCCCTGTAAACGAGTTCAACTTCAATCTCTTCATTGTTATATGAAGCCTTGGCAACGATTTTCACGTCCCCAGTTCCGGCAATCTGATGAGGACGGAATTGGACCTTAATGGAGGCAGTATCTCCTACACCAAGAAAAAAACTCTCGGAACCAACAAATTCTAAGTAACACTGATTGATATCGCAAATCTGGACAGTCCAGTTTTGAGGCATATTCATAAGCTGTCTTTCCCAAGTAATTTCAATGGGCATATCCGAATTATTGACAATATGACCAGGCACATCTATCATAAAATCAGAGGCACTCCCGGTAACAATGGGCGTTGTATTTTCCACAAAACTAATTACTTGACTCTGAGCTTGAACCCAAAGACCAAAAACTAATGCGAGTAAAATTTTCTTCATAAAGAAAGATTTTGACCTAATTTAATTGACAAATGTAATTCAAATATTTAACTGAGCAAAACAAATTAGGAAAATTTAATAAAATCACTAACCAATATTCAAAAAATAGGACTGTTGGGATAGA
>CAYZQX010000275.1:0-5004 GCA_964480615.1 uncultured Chitinophagales bacterium
CCTTTAATAATTGAATTACTTTTTCATTTTCCACCTCGCTCACTTCAGGGCTGAGGGTAAGACGCGACAGCTCTACTTCAGCATTAAAATAGGGGATCGAATCCTTAGGCAAACTATTAAAAAACTCCTTGACCTCTTGTGGGGTAACTTTAGCCTTGTTAATGATCTCTTGCTGCATCCTTTGTGCCACAAGCATGGATTTCATATCTTCCTTAAAATCGGCTTTGAATTCCGATATGGATTTCTTATAATACTCCTCAAATTTTTCTTCTGAGCCAAATACGGAGATATAATATTTCATCCTATTAGTTAACTCTTTCTCCACCTCTTCATCAGAAACAATTACCGAATCAAGCTCGGCATGATGTACAAGTAAATTTTCAATCAATAATTGCTGAAGCACTTCACATCTTGTGGCATCGCTGATTGCTGTACCTTGCTCCTTAGCCTGCAATAATTGTCTTTCTACATCAGAATACATGATGATCCTACTGCCCACTACCGCCACAATTTTATCAATAACAACTTGATCTTTTTGTGCGCATACTGTAACTGAAGCAAACACCATTAATAACCACAAGCAACAAGCCTTCGTTATTATTCCTTTTTTATTCTTTTTTATATATCTCAAAATCATTGTTTTCGAGGGCTTCCTCATATAATTTATTTTTCACTTGTTTAATAAACTCATTTTTGCGTTGCTTTAAGATTATGCTTTGTATCTCTGGTGCGCAATAATCCATAGGGGCAGGCTTTCCCTTTTCTTCTATATCAACGACCTCCAGCAAGTAAAGACTATTGAGATCGGTCTTTTGAATCATCTCATTGTCCTTAAAATACTTTTCAGGGCTATTGGTATCGATCTTAAACTTGATAACACAATCACTGATATCCATCCACTTAGCGTCGAGCTGGGCATCGGCAAGGTATTCAGTAATATAGGCTCTCAATCGCTCTCTTCCATACTCATCGTTGTTTTTAAACCACAACTTTATAGAGTCTATATTCCTTGCATCCTTATTGATGATAATATACCTTGCTGCTAAAACGCTTTTGCGCAGGATAAAATTGTCAGGATGCTCATTGTACAATTGCTGCATAGCCTCCGCACTTACCAATGTATCCAGATTTTTTTCGAGCAACTTAGTCTCATAAAGATGCGAAACTAAGGACTCTCTATAATCTCTCACACGATCTTCAATTTCCTTTAACTCATCGGGTAGGAACTTATAAGATTTATGAAGCAATAATTTTTTCTTAATCCAAGATTCAATAAAATAATTAACTCTTTGCGCGCTGTCCTCAAGGGCAGGAGAATCTTTCCACAGAGCCTTAATATCCGATGGGTATAAGTATTGATTATACACCTTAGCCACGGGCTCTTCCTTTATCACATTAGGACTTTCAATCCCATTCTTACAAGAAGAAGCGATGAATAAGCTTAATACAAAACCAATAATGTAAGAGACTGAACGATGCAATGATTAAGTGGATTGTTTTATTTTTTTATTAATCGCGCTAGGTTCATTTTATCTATCACCACTGGGCTTTCATGACGCAGCACAGCTACCCATCCTTGCTCTAGGGCACCCTGATAATCGGATATAATATATCCTTTTGCGTCTTCTAATTTTTTATTTGTTGCTGGTAAGAGGTCGTGTATCACTACAAAGGTCACGGTGTTATCTGCATTTACAATGCTTCGCGACACCCCTTTTTCCCAAGCGATAGAGTGTATATAGTCATTGGGTTCTTTCTCATATAAGCCCTCTTCGATCTTGTTGATTACTGGTGGTAGCCCTTCCTTATTGTATGTGGTTGTCAGCTCCTCCTTAGACATCCTTTTCTTGCCCATCTTCTTCTTAATTGCATCGGCATCTTTAGCGCTTGCACAAGTGATAATCTGTGCATCTACACGCTCACCCCACACATATTTATCCTTGTTCTTTTCAAAATATTCTTTGAGTCCTAGGGTATCTTTTATCGCCTTTTCCCACACTTTTTGATTGGTGATTTCAAATAGCAGCATGCCATCGTGATACTCATTGATCAGCTTTGCAAATTCAGGATATTTTTTATCCAGATTCTTTTCCTCCTCAGCTAATAATACCGACTCTACAAATGGCATCCAATTATCCTCCACAATCTTATTTTTTTTCGATCCGCGCATCTTCTTGCTCGCCTTCTCTAAGTAAGTTGCAAAATCATAAAAAGTAGTCGCTTTATTGCTTACATTGAATAGTGGTGTGCGATTATTTTTATAGGCATTAGCAGTCCAATTTCCTTGACTAATACTATCAGATAGAAGACCAGTAAATTGTTCCTTTGCGCCTGGTATCTCGCTGAAATTATAATCTTTTTGTAGGCTTTCTATAAAGACTTTTTTGGCAACGGCTGAACGCGCATCTTTTTCTACTTTGCGCTTTATATCATTCTTTGAATCCTTATAGCTTCCTATGTTTTTGCGCCCAGTAAGCTTTAGTATATGCCAGCCGTATTTAGTCAATACAGGCTTAGATATTTGACCGATCGTATTGAGTGCAAAGGCCGCATCTTCAAACTCTGCAACCATTTTACCTGACCCAAACCAATCTAAATCCCCACCCTTAGCGCTGCTCGACTTATCCTCTGAATATTTGTTAGCGAGATCTTCAAATGATGCTCCGGCTTTTATGAGCGCATATAAACTATCAGTTGTTTTTTTAATTTTTTCCTGTTGCGCCTGCTCCCCAAATTTCGGAACTTTTAATAATATTTGAGCTATTTTCACAAGCCCTCTAGCTTCGCGTTCTGCTTCTACTTTTATGAGATGGTAGCCAAATTTTGATCTTACTGGTTTCGATATTTTTCCTATCGGTGTGTTATATGCGCCCGTCTCAAATTCATAAATCGTGCTAAATGCACTGATGTAACCCAGACTGCCGCCATTATCCTTAACCGATGGGTCTTCACTGTATTTTCTCGCTGCATCAGCAAAATCCAAACCTTTGAGTATTTCATCGCGTACACCCATCAATTTTTGATAGGCTTTAAGGGTATCTGCTGGGCTGGCATCTGCTTTAAGTGCCAATAGGATGTGACTGGTCTTTAACTCCTTCTTGCTGCGCTCATAAGCCTCCGCCATCAAGTTCTCCGTCACATTGTGATCGCTCATATAAGACTGCGCAAGCTGCTTCCTATAGCCTTCTAACTCCGATTGAAAACTCCTCCCCGTATCAAGTCCTAATTCCTTAGCGGCCTTCACCTTGAGTTTAAAATTGATGTATAGGTTCAGGTATTCCTCCAGCGATTTTTGAGAATATAAATCGGCAGCATTGGGATTGTTTTTTTCATACACATACTTGAACTCATCAACAAAAACCTTATCAGTTCCGTAGGTAAAAAGCACCGAATCTATTTTTTGACTCCATAAGGGCTGCTGAAATACAAATCCAAGAAGCAATAACAGGGAATACCAGAAGCGATTGTTAAAAGACATTTTACTATTTTTTTTGAACCACAAAAGTAAGCTTTTTTGTGCCAAACCCAATTTTATACCACTAGGTCAAATATTTTTTGAGACAGCAAACCGAAATTTTATTTCTTTCATAAAAATTTACCTCATCCATTAGCTTGTATATTAGGCAAAGCCCTAGCCCACCTTTCTTGCGGGATATTATGTTTTTTTGAACATCAAAATAACTGTGAAAACAACTGCCATTGACCATCCTACTCGACTCCTTATCGAACTGGCCTATGTCATATATCTCTATCTCCACAAGTTTATTGTCAAGTGTAATATCAATATGAATGGTCAGGTGTTGATTGTTTTTATTTCCGTGTATCACAGCATTGGCACAGGCTTCATCCACTGCTAGAATAATCCTATTAGCCTGTATCTCATCGAGCGAAATCCGACCTAGTTCAGTACCTAAAAAGGTTCTGACTTGTATTAAATTGCTCACATGGCAATTGATCGAGATATTACTTTTATGCATCCAAGCTGGCTATGGCCTCTCCTTCCGAGGCATGAATATGCAATATTTGATGTAAACCCAATATTTGAAAAGTGTCCAATACACTCTTGCGCATATTGTAAAAAGCAAAATCACCATTTACCTCTCTGAATTCTTCGAGAAAGGAAATAAACACTCCTAAGCCAGCACTGGAAATATATTCTAAATCCTTACAGTCAAAAAGCAATTTATAGGTACCCGATTGAAATACCTCATGAATGGCCTTCTCTAACTTGATCGATGAACTGGCATCCACTTGCCCTTGTAAGGCCAAGCGACAATAGCCATTCGTATGTGATTGATGAATATCCAAATTACTTAAATACAATTTTTAGGCATTCAATAAGAATAATACCATGATTTTCAAGGCTCAAAGATAATTCAATTTACCGCATCTATCAAGCTAGCCTATCAGCATGGCATCAGGACCAGCCCACAATTCGTCTGGCTACCACGATTTAAGATTGGCTGTCGCGATTTACGATTACCGATTTACGATTGGCTATCGCGATTTATGATTAACGATTCAAGATTTACGATACTGAAGTTGGTTGCAGTAACTAGTTAAAGTCTAGCGTCTGGTTAAAGCGATTTACGATCCTGAAGCTTGCTATAGAAAGGGCACTATGTCTAGTGTCCAGCGTCTAGTGTCTGGTTAAAGCGATTTACGATCCTGAAGCTTGTTATAGAAACGGCACTATGTCTAGTGTCCAGAGTCCATTTTATGGGCCTCCCCCGCCTAGATTCTACTATGCCCAGTAATGACTATCTAAGTCTTGAAGTATTACATTTCATAGTCAGTTGTGCTATACTAGGCGGGTCGGGCTGTACGAGACTTCGCTGTCGCTACGGCCCTCCGCTTCGCTGCGGGCAGCCGCCAAGTGCGGCTTCTCTCCCATCCCTGAGGCAATTTTGTTCGATCTACGACTGGCTATCGCGATTTATGATTGGCTGTCGCGATTTATGATTAACGATTCAAGATTTACGATACTGAAGTTGGTTGCAGTAA
>CAYZQX010000275.1:5104-6089 GCA_964480615.1 uncultured Chitinophagales bacterium
CTAGTTAAAGTCTAGTGTCCATTGTCTAGTGTCTAGTGTCTGCTTCTAGTGTCTGCTTTCTAGTGTCTGCTTTCTAGTGTCAGGTTAAAGCGATTCACGACACTGAATTTTTGTCACAAAAGATTCCAGTCTAGTGTCCATTTTGCAGTGGCCATTGGATCAAATCCTTTTTATTCATATTTGGACACAACCACTTTTGCAAAATACGAAAAACCCTCTCCTACTATTTCTACAAGATACAATCCAGCACTCAATGAACTTACTAGGACTTCTTCTCTATAATCCATCTCCATTACTTGCCTGCCATCAGCGGTAAATATCTTTATTGCTTTAGGACTTATTTCTTGATCTTTCAGAGTGATAATAAATTGATCGCTCATAGGATTAGGCGAAATCATCACACCTGATTCTACAGCTACCATACCCGTTTCTATAGAGGTGGACACACAATCACCATACTCATTGATGTATTCATCATAGCAGTCTGGCTCACCGCAGGATTCGCCTGCTAAATTTGTTTTTACTATTAATCCCTTATTGCCTTGTCCTGAATATCTATAACCACACATTACAAGTCCACAATCAGCACTCAGTTTTACATCTTGTACCTGATTAGAAGTAAAGTCCATAAACTCTAGCTGAGTTGAAGAAATCTTGTTGAAATTTGTATCCATTGTCCATACATAATTAGAAACTAGATTTCCTGTTATGTTAGCGACTAAGAAAATATATTTATCCGCTAATCTTATCGGTGGTCTTATAACTGATCTACCCTCAAATGAATAATATTGTTCTAAATATATTTCACCATCAGGATTAACTTTTGCAAAAAAAGGTTCTGCATTATAGCCCCCAAAAAGATTGATGCCCCCATCCGTTCTCAGCTCAAACCAAGCTGGATTATCCCATACGCCTGCAGCACCCATCTCCTGCTCCCATAGCACATTGCCCAGGCTATCCGTGCGGGCATAATACATCTGGAAGT
>CAYZQX010000276.1:0-6088 GCA_964480615.1 uncultured Chitinophagales bacterium
ATTGCAAGATTTATGCAAAGGGCAGGTAGAAGCGGACACCGACCCAATGCCATAAGCCAAATATATTTCTTGCCTACACATTCCCTCGAAATCATCGAAAGCACCGCCTTGCAATATGCCATAAAAAACAATATCATCGAACCCAAACAACCAATAGTACGCGCGATGGATGTGCTGGTACAATACCTCCTCACATTAGCCGTATCCGATGGGTTCGATGAAGCAATCATATACGATGAAATTATAAAAACATATTGCTATGAAAGTATAACAAAAGATGAATGGAGACAACTATTGTTTTTTATTATCAGTGGAGGTGCAGCACTCAATCAATACAATGAATACAAAAAAATTGAGGTCATAGATAATGTATTCAGAGTCATAGATAGCCGTATTGCACAACGCCACAGGCTATCAATAGGTACCATCGTAAGTGAGCAATTGCTCCATGTTCGATGGACCAGCGGAGGACGACTGGGAAACATCGAAGAGTATTTTATCTCACGTCTCAACACAGGGGATGTTTTTTGGTTTGCAGGTCGTAGCCTTGAACTGGTACAAATAAAAAATCTTGATGTACTCGTAAAAAAATCGAATAAATTGCCACGCAATACACCAAGCTGGCAAGGCGGACGTATGCCCCTCTCCGCACAGCTTTCTCTTGTGCTAAAAAACAAAATAACCGAAGCTGTTACGAGCAATGAGTTATCCGATGAACTGCTGAAAATTAAGCCCTTATTAGAATTGCAAAAACGATTGAGTCACCTTCCATCATCGAATGAATTACTGGTGGAAATTTATCATACTAAAGAAGGCTATCACATCCTACTCTTTCCATTCGAAGGGCGATTAGTACACGAAGCAATGGCCAGCCTAATGAGCTATAGAATGAGTATGGAACAGCCCATCACCATATCAATGGCTTATACAGATTATGGACTTGAATTGCTCATAGAAAATAATATGTACATCAATGAAACAATGCTAAAGCGATGGCTGCGACTCGACAATCTATCTACTGATTTGCTCAATAGTGTAAATGCCAGTGAGATGGCAGGCCGACGATTCAGAGATATAGCAGCTATAGCAGGTCTTACATTCAAAGGGTTTCCAGGTAAGATCAAAAAAGAAAGACACCTGCAAGCATCCGCTTCACTCATCTTTAAAGTAATGCAAGACTATGACAAAGAAAATCTCTTACTCAAGCAAGCTTATGAAGAAACACTGCTCTATCAGATGGAAGAAACCCGATTGAGGAACACATTAACATCCTTATTGGGTCAACATATCATTATTAAAACACCTGATCACCCCAGTCCATTTGCATTCCCCATTATGGTGGATCGTATGCGTCAAAATATGACAACAGAAACCATAGAATCGCGTATCCAAAAAATGAATATTGAATGGTCAACCATTGCAAATGAAAGCAGTGTGCTAAATACCTAAAAAATCTTTTTTTTGGGCGATGCCTCCGGCCCGGGCTATACGTTCCTATCTTTTAGGAGGCAAACACATTACTAAACTAATTAACACCATAATCATTTTAGCTCATTACAATCACAAGCAGTGATACATACCTCATTGCCTCCTAAAAGGATATCCACTCCTATCCCTATCGCAACACTTGTTATCATAAATAACCATGCTCCGAAAAATGCCTATAACAATATTTCTAATGGCTTAGTAACTTATTAATTCTAACATAGAAAAAGTGTGCTTTTATAATGGGTAAGCACAATTTCATAAATTACATTAACCTATCAAGTTTATCATCATAAAAACTAAATACTAATAATGAATAACAGCGATACAAAAAAATGAACATCCAATAACTGAGAAAATACTGCAAAATAAAAAACAGGAACCAATTTTAATGCAGTAAACACAAGTAATAAATCTAGCGCATAAGCCTATTGAAATCAATAAACTATCTTAGCGCTCCAATTACATGAAGGAGCATACAGCAATCAGCAATCCCCATAGCCTTGCACCATTGAAAGTAGAATCCATCTACTTAATGGATACTGAATTCCTTTTGCATCCCTATAAATTAATGTACGTACCGAAGTACAAGGCCATCTTAGTAGCCGATCTTCACTTGGGGAAAATTTCTCATTTTCGCAAGAATGGAATACCTATACCCATCGATGCCATAGATACCAATACGCTAAAACTTGACCATGCCATCCGACAATTTAACCCCGAGCATTTATATTTTTTAGGTGATCTTTTTCACAGCGATTGGAATCAAGAGTTCGAGGGTTTTGCAAGATGGCGAGCGCAGTACGATGCAGTATTTATGCACTTAGTAATAGGCAATCACGAAATATTAGAAAAAGAACATTATGAAGCAATGGGACTCAGCGTGTATGAAGAAATTATACTGGGTCCATTTTTATTATCCCATCAAAGCGTAGAAACAACACATTACAATCTTACAGGCCATCTTCATCCTGCTATCAGGCTCACTGGCAAGGCCTTGCAATCCATCACCCTACCCTGCTTCTATTTTGAAGAAAAGCATGGTGTACTACCCGCTTTTGGGGCGTTTACAGGCTATAAAGCGATACAGCCTAAGCGTGGCAGTCAGGTAATACTTATCGACAAGGAAAAACTGATCCCTATCAAGTAATAACATTAGTTAACTTAGTACGAAAAATAAATTCCACCTTACTAAGGCCAATACAAGCCTTATTAAAGAACTAAGCCGCGTTACCTTGTTCCAACATTAAAATCCTTCTTCTACTTTGTTGATTATAAGTAGAACAATAACTATTTTCAATACGCCTAACAAAACAAAATATAAATCCCATAGTAAAAGTGTATATTTAAACTAGATTAATCTAGTCCAAACATACAAGCCTAAATCTATTACAAAAAATCTTCATCTCCTCCAAGCGATAAAATCATTTACAATTTTTTAACAATACACATATTAAAGTGCTATAAGTGAGCGACTTGTAATGCTCAGTTTTTATTCCAATAAAAATAAATACAATTATTCAGACACCAATTATAACTGCACAAGCATCTCAGTATAAGTAATTCATATTACAAATATCCTAATTCCAAATAATAAAAATATGAAAATCCAAATGAGTATTTTGGTTATCGCTTTGATAACATTAATATCTGCTTGTCAAAAAAGCGAGCAGAATGGAGGCAAAACTAATGAAACTGCTGCAACCTCGAGCACGTCTAATCTTAAAACACCACTGCTCGAAAAAAGGAATCCAGCAAGTTACAATTCAGCTAAAGTCATGGGTGAAAACAGTGAACAACCAAACAACACCGCATCAGTGGCCATAACAGACTATACAAAACCTGTGGATCAATCAGAATTTGTGCGGTCAGCTAGCATTAATGCCAGCGTAACTGATGCACTCAAAACCGCTATGGAAATTGAAGACATCGCCATCGCTATGAATGGTTATGTAGCGGTCTCTAACCTCGAAACTACGCACAAAATTCTAGAAAATAGCAGGACGGATATAGATTCTATTACAACCTTCAAAGAATTAAACTCCAACTGTAAGGTTACAATCAAAATACCAAATTATTATTTCGATGCAACCCTATCACAAATAACAAATGGATTGGAAAATATTTCTAAGAGAAATATTACAGCTAATGACGTGCGCATTGCTCAACTTTCAAATGAACTAAATAAAAACATCGCCAAAAAAAACATAGAACAACTAGAAAAAATAATCGAACAGTCAAAAGATCCTATCGAAAATAAGATTGAAGCCGAAAAGAAATGGGTCCAAATACAGAGGGAGAAAAATAGTTACATAATAGCCAATGAGGGATTGAGAAATCAAATTGAATATAGTCAAATACAGTTAGACATTAATCAATTGCCTTCTATTGTATATCATAAATCCTATAGCCCGCTTCCCATACCATCCTATCATGAACCATTATATGTTAGCATAACAAAAGCCATAAAGCAAGGCTATTATGCCTTTGAAAAATTGCTGGTGTTCTTAATAGGCAAATGGCATATATGGTTATTATTCATAGGCATTGTACTGCTCCTTAAAAAATACATACCCTATATGCTCAAACACAAATTATTAGAATAGATACTGTATAAAACCTATCATCCGAAATTTTTAATATAAAAACTTACTGCGATTATGCTTCACTTAATAAAGGATGATAACGACTAATTAAAGTCTGATAAAACTAATGATCCTAGAACAAATTACACATTCTATTCCTTTATAATACTACTCAAAAAAACAAAGTGAATATACCCTTAATTCCTATTGCTGAAATTTACTCAAGCAATTGATCTGCGGACACTGTATTCGCAATAGGGATTATAAGGGTTTAGTGTATGGCTGGCAGGCTTTCCTTTTTCGTTTCAATTTTTATAACGAAAGCCTGCCAGTACAATACCCTAGCAAATCTAGCTTGCGAAGATTCTGGCTGCCATTGAGTCAATATAATTGCCGGTATAGCGAAGCCCTGACCAATCATGCGTATTCGAAGATTCTTGCTGCTGATAAAAAATAAAAAATTCGCAAGCAACCTCGGCCTTAGGCATCGCCCAAATTAGAGATTATACATAACTCACAATATAAAAGGCATAATTCAAATGGATATTTTAAAGTATTCTTAACAGCGCTATTTTAATCTCAATTTAGGAAACAAAAACAAATAAAATTATTAAATAAATTGTACTTCTACACACTAGGAATATTTATCAAGATAGTTTATTATTGCACCTGCTTTATGGCAAAATAAATTTATGATAACTATTCGACTTTTTGTATTATTTTTTTGTAGTTTTTACATCGTTTCTGCTCAATCGGGGATTATCAAAGGGCGTGTGGTGGACGCTAAAAACAATGAGCCTATTCCATTTGCAAGTGTCATCATTCAAGGTAGTGCGATAGGTGCTAACTCCGATGAACTCGGCAATTACATTATCGAAAATTTACAGCCTGGCACCTATAATCTCACAGCAAGTTATTTGGGTTATGATGACAAGTCTGTATTTGAGATTTTAGTGAGCAATAACAAGCCTGCTTATGTGGATTTTGAAATGAATAGCAGCATTAGTGAGTTGGATCAGATAGTAATAAAAGCCAATCCATTTACTAAAAAAGAAGAGAGTCCAGTGTCCCTAAGAACAATAGGCACGGCTGAAATTCAGCGTAATCCTGGCGGCAATCGCGACATATCAAAAGTGGTGCAAACCCTTCCTGGGGTAACTAGTGTTTCTTCATTTAGAAATGATTTATTGATTCGCGGTGGTGGGCCAGGCGAAAATCGTTTTTACCTCGATGATGTAGAGGTGCCTAATATCAATCACTTTGCCACACAAGGAGCCAGTGGTGGACCAGTAGGTATGATCAATGTTGACTTTATTCGTGAAGTAAATTTTTATAGCTCAGCATTTCCAGCGAATAGAGGCAATGCCCTGAGTTCAGTATTTAGTTTTCAACAAAAAAATGGCAGAGATGATCGCTTGGGATTTTCAGCTACTGTGGGCAGCAGTGATTTAGCACTTACCATGGAAGGACCATTGTCAAAGAATGAAAAGACAACATTTATTGCGTCCGCAAGACAGAGTTATTTGCAATTCTTATTCAAGTTATTAGAACTGCCATTTTTACCTACCTATAACGATTTTCAAGTAAAAGTCAAACATAAGATAGATCAAAAAAATGAAATATACTTCATTGGCTTGGGTGCGATAGATCGATTTAAACTTAACTTAGATGCCAATGAAACCGAAGAACAAAGAGCCTTATTAGATTTCTTAGATGTATCCCCTCAATGGAACTACACCAATGGTTTGGTGTATAAACACTATGCTGAGAATGGCTATTGGACATTTGTACTCAGTCGCAATATGCTCAATAATCGCAGTTATAAATACAAAGACAATATCGAAGTTCCTGAAAACCTAATAAGAGATTTTACCAGCAGGGAAATAGAAAACAAATTGAGGATAGAACACAATGTAGATTTTAAAAAAATAAAATGGAACTATGGGTTTAACTACGAACAAGCTAAGTATAGCAATGATATCTATCAACAATACATAACGGCTAATGGAATAGATACT
>CAYZQX010000277.1:0-6049 GCA_964480615.1 uncultured Chitinophagales bacterium
GCCACTAGTGGTATTAGGAACATTGAGCAGGATGGTGCCATCTTTTTTTATAAATCCATCTATGCGGGCATATACCTGAAAATTAAAGGAAACAAATAATGCCTCTGCTTTTTTTCTGATTTGATGAATTTGTTCTTCAGGTAAGTCAATAGGTGTAATTTTACTCGATAGTCCAGCGAGGTATTTTGACCTATAATCATATACTTCTTTTCCTTTTTTTATTTCAGTGGGTGGCAAGGCAATCACCTCATTATCTTCATCGCGTATCACGATGGTGGAAAACTCTTTGCCTTCTATAAATCCTTCGAGAAGTACTTCCGTCTCATTGTCTAATGCCGCTAAGGTTACGGATTCCTTTAGCAGTACATCGAATGAATAATTGAGGTGATCATATAAGTCTTGTGGACTCACTAATAAGTATTGCTCGGAGATGGCTGGGAGACCAGGTTCATTTCTAAAATCGATATAATCCTGAATGAAGTCTAACTGTCCTTCATAGCTCATGCCCTTCCACTGACCGCGGCTAATTTTCTTAATAAAAAATGCTTTGTCGATTGCTGCGGCAAGCTGTTCCTCATCTTCCTGATGGATGATCGAAATACCGATCGAAGAGCCCTGATTGGCGGGTCTTATCACCAGCGGGTATTTTACTTTGGCTTTAGCCGCTTGCAGCATGGATTGGGTCAGCCCATGCGCCATCCAGCTATCGCGGGTGATAACCATGTATTCCGTATGCGCTATGCCCGTATCCACCATCCAATCTTTTTGTATCCGCTTATTCATCCCCAGTGCTGAGCTGAATATGCCTGAGCCTGAAAAAGGAATTTGGTAATATTGCAAGAGCCCTTGTATCGCGCCATCTTCGCCATTGCGACCGTGCAGACATAGAAACGCAAAATCTATGTGCTGGCTTAACTCCTCTGGTGTAAGGAGCTTGCCCATCTCGGCTATCAGTTCAGGCTGCTTCTGCTCTTCAGGACTGAGTGATTCGGCGTATGCCGCGACACCAAGCCAAGAGGATGGAATACAACTAGCCGCTGGATAAAAATCGCGAATACTCCCCTTGTACAGCAAGGACCAGTTCAGTAATATAAATTGCCCAAAGGAATCGACAAATATAGGTACTGGGGTAAATAAATCTTTATCCAGATTGTCATACACTGTACGTCCGCCTGCGAAAGAAATCTCTCGCTCTCTTGAGTTTCCACCAAATAATATACCTATGCGCATAAATATTCCCTGTTGGGTTATTGTCTAATTTTTTTGGGTCGTAAAAATAGGAAATAATAAGGATAACGACCGAGATTTATCATTATTGCCATTTCATCACCCGCTTTTTCAGCGAAGTCCTTTTCTTAACTACCGCATATTTGGCAACTTTACACGCGGTTCATTACTGCTCTGATTATTGCCATTGCGATCATCCCTGTGGGGACTAATGCTTTAGCTCCCTAAAAATAGATAATCATAACAATCCTATGAATAACACATTGAAGAACTGTAGTTATTATATTCTAAATTCCATTATGGGCGATGCCACAGGCCCGGGCTCTTCGTTCCTATCTTTTAGGAGGCAAGAAATTATGCCACTTAACATCTTATATCCTGCTCATCACCATATTTTCACCATCACCCATTGAGCGGCTAATTGCCTCCTAAAAGGATATCCACTGCGATCCCTATCGCGAATACATTGCTCCGATACATAAGCTGAATAATCGAATAAACCAGGGTTTTAAATATTGCTCTTAACTCAGCTATTAATTCTTGTAAGCCAAGATGCACATTCCTAAATACAAATCAAGAGAATCGATCAATAGTGATAAATCTGAGCTTTTGATCGCCTATTTTTTTTGAATAATACTTGTAAGAACGAACACTTATCTCACTCCTCATTTATTTATTATTTTCACCTATATAACACTTCATTTCTGACTGATAAGTAAACTGTTTTTTTTTAATGCTTCAGCCAGCCTAAGATTGTTTTTTTGAGTAGAAAATTTATCGCCATCCTTTGTTATTCACCTTCGCTGTTCAGAGCCATTTATTGCTACTTGCATCGTCGGGTACCATTCACATTAATTTGCCTTCTAAGCTAACTTGCGAGATTAAAATGCGATCACCTCAGGAACTGCAATTTATCTTGGACTAGGATCAGTTGAGCTATTGATAGAACTAAACCAAAATGATGGAATCGCCTTTAGGTGTTCGATGATGAACCTGTCACAATACAATATAAAAGAGGCGCGTATTAAAGAAAAATTTTTTTACTACAATTGTGGCTGGTCCTTGAGCATAAGTGTAGGGATTAATTCTTTTTACTAAGCAATTGTTTATTGCCCTTGAGTTAAAAATATTACCCTTATAAGCTTTAATTTAACCTGCAAACACATCATCCTCAGTTAAGAACTAGAAGCGTCCTCCGTACTGTAAACTACACCTTGTTAGGCTTGGCCTCCTAGGCGGCTAAATGGCGGCGCTACACGTGTAATCTTTCTTTTCTGGCCATTAGTACTTCCTCTGATTCTACGTGGTCAGGATCGGGCACGCAGCAATCCACAGGGCATACTGCTGCGCACTGAGGTTCTTCGTGAAATCCCATACATTCCGTACATTTGTCGGGAACTATAAAATAATAATCATCCGAAACTGGAGGATTTTTTTGATCCACATCTATTTCTTCACCTGATTCTAATCTAATTTTGCCCTTCACTTCAGTGCCATCCGCTATTTTCCACTCTACGCCACCCTCATATATCGCGTTATTGGGACATTCTGGTTCACAAGCACCGCAGTTTATACAATCATCTGTTATCTTTATCGCCATAATAGGTGAGATTTTTAATTTTTTCGCAAAATTATAACCTTCTCACGATTATTGCCAATCTTATTTTATCAACCAACTATTAAATGAGCTTAAATTTAAGAAAAAAATATCTTTTTGCCATGGCTTCAGTCATTGATTCGATTGTGGAGGATGAGTCCTTTCTACAGCGAGTTGCGCATAAGAACCCTTGGTTTATCAGCGACAATGTAATCAATAGCCTCCAGCAAATAAAAAACCAGTTCTTAGCTGCTGAGCAATTAGAAAAATGGATAGCCCACTATAATTTGCCTGAAGATCAAATAAATCCAAAAAAAATTGGGCTTGTAATGGCTGGCAATCTGCCTTTAGTTGGCTTTCACGATTGGCTTTGTGTATTTATCAATGGTCATATTGCCAAGGTAAAGCTTTCTAGCAAAGATGATTTGTTATTGCCTGCACTTATCCATCATACCAATTTACGCTTGGGCATAGCTCAGGAACACACGGAGTTTCTTGAACGCCTGAGCGATATGGATGCAATCATCGCTACTGGATCTAATAATTCTAGCAGGTATTTCGACTACTATTTCGGGAAGTATCCGCACATTATCAGAAGCAATAGGACTTCTATAGCCGTGCTAGATGGACAAGAGACTAATGAGGATTTAAAGAATTTAGCGGATGATTTATTTTTATATTTTGGAATGGGCTGTCGCAATGTTTCTAAATTATTGATCCCACCATCTTTTAACCTCCATCGAATATTTGAGAACAGTGAACATTACCGCTTTCTCGCTGATCATAACAAATATAAAAACAATGTGGACTACAATTTATCCCTCCTCTTGTTGAATCAATCACCCCACTTGGCCAATGAATTTTTAATCCTACAGGAACAGGATATAAACGGCCTATTTTCCCCTTTGTCGATTATCACATATTCTTATTATGATAAGGAGGAAGTAGTAAAAGAATTCATTGCTACTCATCGCAATGAATTGCAGTGTATAATAGGCCATCAGCCTTTTTGTACGATCGGTTTTGGGTTAGGTCAGTCACCAGCGTTATTCGATTATGCGGATAATGTGGATACGATGGTGTTTTTAAGGGATCTGCAATAACTCTTTTATCCCAAGCCAAAGTCTTTGTTTGGATTCGCGTACATTAAGGGCGTCAATTCCTTCAGTAAAAAGATAATAGCGGCGACTAAATAGGATGGGCTTATTAAAAAATACTTTGCACTGCATCCCTAATTGTGCAGGACTCCACCCAAATACAATTACATATTCCGAATTATAGGACTTGTCGATCTGATGAAATCGCAAAGGGGTTGCACATATATCCACTTGATCCCTTGGGATTTTTGTAGCCTCTATGAGCTTGCTAAGTGTAGAATCTAAGTCAGGCGATAGCTCACTATTATCTTTATCGAGTATCAGCAATAATTTTTTTTGCGATAGGGATTCATTCAGTGAATCAACCTGATTTATTTTTATGATGTCACCTTTGAATAGTAGGTTGTATGCTTGTGGGTTCATGGCGATGGATTAGCTCATTAATGAATGAAGCTTTATTTTATATTGTGTAATAACATATCTTTGAACAATTCAAAGTTGGGTTCCATCTTAAAACGAACACTGTTTTTATTCATCAACTTTAGCAGTTGTGGAGGCATTACTGGTGATTGTCCGGTTATGGATTTTACAGGCTCATTAAACTTTGATGGATGGGCGGTAGAAAGGAATATGCAATGATTATTATCCTTTGGATTTTCATTCATAAACTTTAGGGTCGCATTATATGCGACAGCGGTATGTGGGCAAGCGATGTATTGATAATTATCCCATAGCGCTTTCATACTTTTCTTGGTTTCTTCTTCCGTAACCTTGTAGGCTGTAATGTCTTTTCTCAGTGCATTAAGATCGTTTTTATAGAGGTCCAGCATACGCACGAAATTGCTCGGTGCTCCTACATCCATTGCATTAGAGAGCGTACTGACGGTAGGTCTTGGTTCATAATTGCCTGACTCTAAATACCTCAAGACTGGATCATTGGAATTATTAGCAGCTATAAAATGGTGAATGGGCAATCCTATTTTTTTAGCGAGTAATCCTGCTGTTAAATTTCCAAAATTTCCACTCGGCGTACAAAAGACAATTTGTTTATTTTTTTTCATTGCTTGCTTATAAGCCTCCACATAATAAAATGCTTGTGGTATCAATCTTGCTATGTTGATGCTGTTAGCCGATGTGAGCCATTTTTTCTCATTGAGTTCTTGGTCGAGGAATGCTTTTTTTACCATTGCCTGACAATCGTCAAAGCTGCCTTTTATTTCATAAGCAGTTATGTTACGGCCTAATGCGGTAAGTTGTTTTTCTTGTCCTTCTGACACTTTTTCGGAAGGGTAGAGGATATGTACCCTTATACCAGGAACACCTAAAAATCCCAGTGCTACAGCACCACCTGTATCGCCAGAGGTAGCTACTAATACATTGAGGCCACGCTTATCATCTTTAGTGAGGTAGCGCATGACACGCGCCATAAATCGCGCTCCAAAATCTTTGAAGGCAAGCGATGGACCGTGTGTGAGTTCTAATACAGATATGTTTTCTTCAATAGGTAGAAGGGGACAATCAAAATTCAATGTATCTGTTATGATCTCTTTGAGAATTTTATCGGGAATACTATTTCCAAGTAAACACTTCGCTACGATGAAGGAATGTGCATCAAAGCTCAAGGAAGGCAGTTGAGTGAGAAAGTTCGATGGCAATGGTGTGATTGTTTCAGGCATATACAAGCCATTGTCGCTTGGCAAACTATCTAATACCGCATTTTTAAATCCTACTTGTGGCGACTGGTGTCGCGTGCTATAAAAATTCATTGTATTATTTTGATTCGATGATTTTTTTTGTTGGGACAAAAATAGTGCATTGTTTCCATAAGTTATAAAATAGGTCACTATGCAGGGTAGGATCAATCAACTGCATTTTCTAACCGTGAAGGGAGGCTCTTATTGAATAATAGCTTGAACTAGACTCTGGACACTAGATAATGGACGCTAGACTTTATGTAGTTACTGCAACCAGCTTCAGTATCCAAAATCTTGAATCGTTAATCATAAATAGCTTTAACTAGACTCTGGACATAGGATAATGGACACTAGACTTTATGTAGTTACTGTAACCAGTTTCAGTATTGTGCGTGCCTAAAATAGCTTGACAAATATAATAAATTATTTTGATT
>CAYZQX010000278.1:0-6003 GCA_964480615.1 uncultured Chitinophagales bacterium
TAATAAATTCCGTAACTTTTTTTCGGGGTTAGGGTTTAAAGATTTGCTATCGGGCATCTAATTTGATCGACCGAGCCGTTTCAGACTTTTAGATAGGTTCAATTTTTAACCAAGTCTGTGGATAATACTCATTGAAGTTCAAGAAAGGGCAAAAAAAAAGCGGCTCGAGAGCCGCCTTAAATACCCGGAGCGAGACTTGAACTCGCACAGCCATTGCTGGCCACAGGATTTTAAGTCCTGCGTGTCTACCGATTCCACCATCCGGGCGAATCCTTCAAATTCAGCTTTTTTATACTTATCAAATTAGCTGAAAAAAAAATGTGATTTCGGGAAAAGGCGGATTGATGACCTACCCCAAAATCACACTATTATGAGCAGAAGACGAGATTCGAACCCGCGACCCCAACCTTGGCAAGGTTGTGCTCTACCAGCTGAGCTACTTCTGCATTTTAATTAGCTATCAAAAGCGAGTGCAAAGATAAAGACGATTTTTAATTATGCAAGCATCTTTTGAAAAAAAAATAATTTTTTTTTACTCCATCCAAAAAAATGCAATAAATCACCGCATTTCACCGCACATTGTTACTAAAACAAGGGCGAATTTTGTATTTATTTTCATTATTCTTTATCAATTGATTGTAATTTTGGTACACAATAACAATCAGCATACCATTACAGCTAATTGTTATTCTACATTTTGCCGCTTATCAACAAAAAAACAAAGGCATTAATCTATTACGCCGAAAAAAATAAGTGATGAACCAAGTGCTTAATGACCAAAAAAATACTATTCCCCTTATCCAACAAAAAAAATCGCGTTTTTTATGCTATCGGATTTAGCCTTCTTTATAGAGCCTGCTAATCTGATCGAGTTTAAATAGTGCCTCTACAGGGGAAAGGGTATTCACATCTAACTGTTCGATCAGGGGTTTTATTTTTTCCCATCTATTATCTTCTATTTGGAATAGACTCAATTGGTATTCTTTTTTGGGCAATTCTTTCATGGTTTCTTTCAGGGATCCAGAAAGACTCTTTTTTTCTAGTTCAGTGAGAATTTCTGTAGCTCGTTGCAACACTTGCTTGGGCATACCAGCCATTCTCGCTACGTGGATACCAAAACTGTGATGAGAGCCTCCCTCCACTAACTTCCTTAAAAAGATGACCTGCTGGCCTATTTCCTTGGTGGCAACATGAAAATTTTCAATACGGTCAAACTTTTCAGCCAACTCATTGAGCTCGTGGTAATGAGTTGCAAATAAGGTTTTTGGCCTAGCTCGATCATTTTGATACAGATATTCAGCTAATGACCAGGCGATACTTATCCCGTCAAATGTACTTGTGCCACGTCCTATCTCATCTAACAATATTAAGCTCCGCTCGGAGATATTATTCATTATGCTTGCCGTCTCGTTCATTTCAACCATAAAAGTGGACTCGCCTGATGAAATATTATCAGACGCTCCTACCCTAGTGAAAATTTTATCTATGACACCAATTTTAGCCACCTGGGCAGGGACATAAGACCCCATTTGTGCCATAAGCACAATCAGTGCTGTCTGTCGCAGGATCGCCGATTTTCCGCTCATATTAGGCCCTGTGATAATAATTATTTGCCGTCCATCATTGTGCAGCATCAAATCATTCGGGACATAAGCCTCCCCTAAAGGAATTTGCTTTTCTATTACTGGATGTCTCCCCTGCACAATTTTTAACTCCAAGCTTTCATCAATAACGGGCTTGTAATAATTATTGATCTTAGCTGTTTTAGCAAATGACAAAAGACAATCTAATCGTGCGACCAATTGTGCATTAATCTGTATCTGGGATAAGTATTCCATAATGCTGTCCACCAGTTCGAGATAGCACCGCTCCTCAATAGCAAATATTTTTTCTTCAGCACCGAGGATTTTCGTCTCGTATTCTTTCAGTTCTTCCGTGATGTATCGCTCGGCATTGGATAAGGTCTGTTTGCGAATCCATGTGCTTGGCACTACGTCCTTGTACTTATTGGTAACCTCTAAATAATAGCCAAACACATTGTTATACGAAATCTTTAGACTGGATATTCCCGTAGCGAGTATTTCCCTTTTTTGTATCTCTAATAAATAATCTTTGCCGGAAAAACTGATGGTTCTCAGTTCATCTAATTCTTTGTCAATCCCTGATTTAATGACCCCCCCTTTCTGGATTATTGCTGGGGCTTCTTCTTCTATCTCTCTTTCTATTCTTTCTCTTAGTGTATTGCATATGTGTATTTGATCGCCTATTTTCTCTAGGTAGGCATGCCCACTTCCCAAACATATCTCTTTGAGTTCAATAAGGGCTTGCAATGATCTTTTTAATGAAAGCAATTCACGTGGCTGGATTCGGCGCATGGGAACCTTTGCTATTAAGCGTTCTAAATCTCCAATGATTTGTAATTGCTTATTAATCTTTTCTGATACATTTTCTTGTTCAATGAAAAAAGATACCATACTTAATCGCTCATTGATCATTGCAGGGACTTTGAGTGGCAGCAATAACCATTTTTTTAGCAGGCGCGCACCTGGTGCCGTGATCGTATGATCTATGATTTGCAACAATGAGGTTCCTGTGGGGTATTGTGCATCTACAAGCTCTAAATTTCTTATGGTAAAACGGTCGAGCCACACATATTTCTCTTCGGCGATCCGCGATATCGTGGTTATGTGTTGAAGCTGAGAGTGTTCAGTACTCTTGAGATAATGGATGATAACGCCCGCCGCAACTTGTGCCATATCAAAACCATCGAGTCCAAAACCCTTCAAGTTCAGGACATTAAAATGCTTGAGAATAGTTTCCTTGGCATAGTCCTGACCAAAAATCCATTCATCTAATGCGTAGGTGTAAAACTTCTCACCAAAACGCTCGCTAAAAAATTTTGATTTCGCCTTGGTAAATAATACCTCTGATGGCTGAAAGGATTGCAGCAGTTTTTCTACTTGCTCTAAACTGCCTTCGGCCACTAGGAACTCTCCCGTACTGATGTCTAAAAATGAGATGCCATTTATTTCATTGCCGTAATGTATGGCAGCCAAAAAATTATTTTTTCTGTGGTCTAATATTTTATCATTGAGCGATACTCCTGGCGTAATAAGTTCTGTAACACCACGTTTTACGATCGTTTTTGTAAGTTTGGGATCTTCTAGCTGGTCACATATAGCCACCCTATATCCTGCCCTTACCAATTTAGGTAAATAGGCATCTAATGCGTGATGTGGAAATCCCGCTAGCTCGACCTCCGAACTAGAACCCGCACCACGCTTAGTGAGTACGATACCCAAGCATACAGCTACCTTTTTCGCATCCTCACCAAATGTCTCGTAAAAATCACCGACCCTAAATAACAATATTGCATCGGGATACTTACCCTTTATTTGGTAGTACTGTTTCATTAACGGCGTATCTTCAGCCGTTTTATTCTTTGGATTTGCCAATTCAGATAAATATAAAGAGCAAATTTATAAACCTTATTGGATAATTAGCGTTTCTATACTAGAACTATTATTTTTGTGCAATGGAATATACCAAACTGTCGATGGTGGAATTAGATAGATTATCAGTAACAGCATTCAAAGAAGCAACAAAAACACCCATTGCACTTGTATTAGATAATGTGAGAAGTGCCCTCAATGTAGGATCTATCTTTAGAACAGCTGATGCCTTTCGGCTCATGAAGATTGTGCTAGTAGGTATCACAGCTAAACCCCCGAACAGAGAGATCAATAAAACGGCCCTCGGTGCAACTGATACGGTAGAATGGCAATATTGTGAAACAATTATCCAAGCAGTTGATCAACTAACAATTGAGAAATATCAATTAATTGGAATAGAGCAAACAAAAGGCAGTATCCCATTACAAAAATTCACTCCATTATACGAACAACCATTAGCTTTGTTTTTTGGAAATGAAGTTGATGGCTTGTCAGAGGAAGTACTACCACACCTAAAACAATGCATAGAAATTCCACAAGTAGGCATGAAACATTCATTGAATATTTCGGTAAGTGCTGGCATCGTGTGCTGGGACTTATTTGCTAAGTATTCCTATTCTCAATAGATTAAATCTCATTATGAAAGTCAGCAATTATAGATTAACTATATCCTTCACTACCGGCCTATTGTGTTTGCTCTTATCACTCACGAGCTGCGATAATTTTATACCTAGGCTCATTAGGTATAATGCTCCAGGTATCAATGATTGGAAAGTATTTCCAGTTACTAAAGTTGCTGCATCAGATAAGCCTTTCTTTTTTGTTGAACGCAAGTACCATCCCCTTCCACCTATGCAATTGTGGCTGGAAGATAAATATATAAAGGACTGCACCTTCTTTGAAGAATTTTTATTGAAGACGAAGACTAGTTCGTTCATGGTCATTAGAAATGATACCATACTCTATGAAAATTATTTCCATGGCGCATCAATCAATCAGCCGCAAATCATTTTTTCAGTAACTAAATCAATTACCAGCGCACTCGCTGGCATCGCTATTAACGAAGGAAAGATAAAAAGCATAGATCAAAAAGTGTCTGACTTTATTCCTGAGTTCAAGGTTGATGAACGAGACAATATTACCATCAGACACCTGTTGAATATGACTTCGGGATTGGATTTTGAAGATCGAAGAACTGTCTTTAAGCTAGGACACGCCTACTATACAAGTGATATTGATGAATATATATTAAAAGTAAAACTTGCACATCCACCTGGCACCTATTTTGCCTACAAGAGTATAGATACACAGTTACTTGGTGAATGCATAGCAAAGGCTACTGGCATACCTATAGAAACCTATCTAGAAGAAAAATTATGGAAGCCTATAGGTGCTGAATACGATGCCTTCTTCACCCTCGATAAGGAAGGCGGTTCACCCCGTGTATATGGCGGACTGGCAGCTTGTACCAGAGACCTCGCTAAGCTAGGCAAACTGTATATGCAAATGGGTAAGTGGGGTAATAAACAAATAATCCCAGAATACTGGGTGAGTCAAAGTATTACTAGGAGGATTAATAAAGGTGATAATTATTGGGGTTATACTAATAGCTGGTGGCTGATGAGTTATGTCGATAAAAATATTGATGAATTAACTGATTTTTATGCCGCAGGATACTTGGGTCAATACATATACATCAATCCCGAATCCAATATCATCATCGTGCGTCAAGGCAGTGAAGATGACTTGATGGAATGGCAATATCCCATGGCAAGGCTAAGCCATCTACTCAGTGAAGGTGATGCTTGCAAACCACAATTTTTAGAGACTGAAAAATACACAGGTAATTTCATTAGTGAGGATGGAAGCGAGTTAAACTTGGAATTTAAAAATGACAAATGGATATTGAATGATGATGGCAAAAAATTAGAACTGGAGGAAGAATGTCCTCAAAGTTTATTTAACTTTAAAAAAAGGAAGCGGGTTATCTATCAGATTGAAGGCAATGAAGTAAAGGGTGTTTACTTGGATGACTTACACCACTTAAAATATTTTTCAAAACAACATTCACAATAATAGCCAATAAATAAGGCTTGCTCAATCATACTAAAAGAGGTAATTATGGCGATGCCTTACAGGCCCGGGCTATACGTTCCTATCTTTTAGGAGGCTACTTTATTTCTTTGTTTAATAGGCTTACATATTTACTAATTACCCTACAAACACAATTACTGTCGAGAATTTTTAGCCTCCTAAAAGGATATCCACTGCTATCCCTATCGCTTTAACTGGACACTAGACTTAAACTAGTTACTGCAACAAACTTCAGTGTCATAAATCCTAAATCGGTAATCGCAAATCGCTTTAACTAGACGCTGGACACTAGATAATGGACACTAGACTTAGAACAGTTAATGCAACTATCTTCAGTGTCGTAAATCTTGAATCGTTAATCATAAATCGCGCTAGCCTATTAGGATCGTTAATCCAAAATCGTTAATTAGGGGATGCTAAATAACTCAAAAAATAGGTCATTTTGGGTCATTCCACC
>CAYZQX010000279.1:0-5993 GCA_964480615.1 uncultured Chitinophagales bacterium
CTGAAACATCATTGGTAACAGTAGATTAGAATTTCTTCTTTTTGGTGTAAAATTAGGAATTGCCTTTCATATAAAAGATGATCTATTTGACCTAGGCAATGATGATACTGGTAAGCCATCAGGCATAGATATAAAGGAAAAAAAACTCACATTGCCTGTTATATATGCCCTCAATCATGCCCAAGCCGATACTAAGAGAGAAATGATATACCTCATTAAGAATAAAAATGAAGATAAAAAATCAGTAGCTAAAGTGATTGAATTTGTACATCAAAGCGGAGGTATGAAATACGCTGAAACGATTATGAATAAGTACAAAGACGAGGCATTGGCCATACTAGATAAAATTAAACCCTCTATTGCTGTGGATGGGTTAAAACAATTGGTTCAATATACCATAGAAAGAAGGCGTTAATTATCAGGTAAGTGAAGGCAGTTTTTTCTATTTTTTTATTATTATTGGGATAACAATTTTCTATTCCTGCTCGTCATTACTACCGATAATAATATTTTCAATGGCAAGATTATTGATAAACTATATTTACGATTAGAATGCTCTATAATGCAGTCCTAATTTTCTGATCTCAGATTAATAACTAGGGAATTTAACGTATAAAATTGACAACTAATTTCAGGTATAATTATGGCGATGCCTTACAGGCCCGGGCTTTTCGCTCCTATCTTTTAGGAGGCAAGCCAAAGCTCTTGCTACTAATCATTATCTATAAAGTAAAATGCTTGTAACGCTTATAGCCTATCAACCATGAAGCCTCCTAAAAGGATATCCACTTCAATCCCTATCGTAAATACAAGGTCAGGTTAAAGCAGCAGGATAGTTCGATCAATGAATGATATAATCACCATTAGATAAATGATATTAATACTTTTGATGTATTTACTACTTGCAAAACAATTGAATAGTATTATTCAGCATTATAGAATATTATTTTGGCAACTAAATTTTCTCGTAGTAATTAGTAAACGATTTTTACCACAGTTCTAGTGAATCAAAACTTGCCTATTAATATTCCAGCATAGAGAGAAATAGTTTTCGTTCCTTAATGATGATGGAAGCGTCTATGAAATGAATTAACAATTATGCATATATCCAATCTTGTAAGAATGGAAACTGTTTACGGTACAGTATTAATTCATCCTTGCTAAGCGTTATTGTGCCTTGTTCCGGCGTATCGCCTAGTGTGAGGATTGACTCGCCTTTAGGACTTATGATGCGGCTCTGACCTTTATAAGATAAGCCATTGCCATCAGTCCCGCATCTATTAAGCGCAATTACAAAAGTTTGATTTTCAATAGCACGTGCAAGGGATAATGCCTCAAAATGATGAGCACGTGCCTCTGGCCAACTAGCTATAAAAACTTGAAGTTCAATATCATTCCTAGTAGCACAATCAAGAGGAAATCGCAAGTCATAGCATATTTGTAGGTTAATGAGCCATTTGAGGTGGTTAATCACTTTGCGCTCTTTTCCAGCTGTAAAAAAGAGATGCTCTTTCCCCAGTGTAAATAGGTGAATCTTGTCATAGAAATCTGTATGACCACTTGGATAAACCCATAAGAAACGATTGTAATAATTGCCTTGTTCATGGATAATTATGCTACCTGCTATAGTTGTATTATGTTTTTTTGCTAAGCCCTGCATCCAGCTATGTGTAGGACCGTTCATGGGCTCAGCTAAGTCTGCTACATTCATGCTAAATCCTGTGTTAAACATTTCAGGCAGAAACACAATTTCAGCATCTTTAAAATTGAAATCATTTTCTAACTGCCTACAGTTGATTGCTGGAGATTCCCATACAGGGTCGTTCTGTATGATACTAATTTTTAGATCTTGCATAATTGTTGGATGGCCGCATTTAGCGTTGCCTCTTTTTTTGCGAAGCAAAAACGAATCATTTGTTGTTCGCGCTTGTCGTTATAAAATACGGATAAAGGGATGGCAGCTACGCCTTTTTCGATGGTGAGCCATTCGCAAAAAGCCGCTTCGGATAATTCACTAATGGCACTGTAATTAGCGAGCATAAAATAGGTTCCTTGGGGTTGATAAGTAGTAAATTTACTAAGTCTTAAGCCATCTTGGAATTGATGTAATTTAGGTTCGAAAAACGAAGACATACTAAGCGTATGTATTGTTTCTAAATATTTTGCAATTATTGATTGAGCGGGATGATTGACCGCAAAGACTGAATATTGATGCATTTTGCGATATTCAGCCATCAATAATGGCGGACCAATTATATAGCCGATTTTCCAACCTGTTACTTGAAGACTTTTTCCAAATGAATACACACTTAGCGACCTGTCGGCGAGATGGGGAAAGGTATATATGGGTTTATGCGCATTCGTGGTATAAGTTAGGTGTTCATATACTTCATCAGACAGTACAACGATGTTCGTACCTTCTGTTAGCTTATGCAGGTTATGATAATCATCAGCTGTCCATACAGTGGTTGCAGGATTCATAGGCGTGTTGATGATAATCATCTTGGTACGGTTATTTACCTTTGCTGTTACTAATTCCCAATCAATAATGAAATGAGGTGCTTGTAGGGAAATATATACAGGAATGCCACCTACCGACTGTATAGCTGGTACGTATGAATCATAAGCGGGCTCAAATACGATCACTTCTTCGCCATGATGTATAAGACTAGTTATTGCAGTATGGAGTGCTTGAGTAGCACCTGCTGTGATGGTAATTTGGTCAACTGGATTTAGTGGGTGCGTGTAATGCTGGAAAATTTTATGTGCTATGGCTTCTCTAAGAGCTATTGTCCCAGCCATTGGTGCATATTGATGTGGTCCTGATCCAATATGCGCGGCAGCAGTTATTGCTAATAATGGATCAATGTCATAGTCGGGAAATCCTTGTGCTAGGTTGATGGCATTGTGTTTAATAGCCAATTCAGTCATCCTAGTAAATATAGTAGTTCCCATCGCAGGAAACTTACTCGTTAATTGCATATAAATGCAAATTTATGTTGGTCTATCATATTACTCTAATGTATTTCGATGATAACTAGCAGCTTTTGGGCTGTATGCGGCAGGGATAGGAGCGTTATCGCGCAATGTTACTTTCATTATTCAATGTTTGATGTCCTTAGTCATTGCGTGATAGTAGCGGATAGCCCGGTCAATTAGCGGAGCATAGCGGAGCTAACTGAGCCGCCCAAATACACCATTAAATCAAAAAGATTTTTAGTAGTGTCTAGGCCATTTTGTGTGTGGCAGGCGCAAAATAACTGAGGACCTGACGGATGATTATATAACCACCTATGGTATAAATCATATCACCTAATAAGCTGCTGCGATAAAACGGGATGGCTTGGACATAAGATTGCATCAATCCTTCAAATGATTTAGGCATATACAACAACCAATAACCAAAATTGGTGATTACAAAAAACAACAATGATCCACCAATAATTGATGTTACTAATGCTGGAATAGTTTGTTTATTGCCAGCCCACTTGCCAAGCATGGCCATGAGCATAAAAGAAGGATATACAAATAACATTGTGGCATTGAAGCCAGGAAATGCAGAATATCCTATTCTGTAACTGAGTTCTAATAGTATATCACTCAGCAACATTACAGCAAGCGGCAACCAATATACATTTTTCTTGCTGGCCATAAAATAAGCGCCTAAAATTGCTATTGCACCCACTGGACTGAAATTAGCTGGATGTGGCAATAGCCTCAAAATGACCAAGATGCTCAATGAAGCAATGAGCAGGATATTACGTGATTGATTATTGCTATTCATAACTGGCATCAAATATAAGTTGTTTTGACAATATAGCCATTGCTCGTTATGTTTTTTTGCTATTTTTATAACTATGCGCGGGTATTGAAATAGGCCCTTTGTTTGTGATGGTTAAAGTCAGTTCGTCTTGCCAGTTCTAGCTATCGAACAATGAAAGTTGTCCTTTGCGACTGTGTCGAAACAAAGAATAATTGAATCCTGGCATTTTTCGGCCAGGCATAAACTGATTTTTGGCAATACTCATCATTTGTTCTATTTGTTCAGCGAAGGCACCAGAACCGTGCATCCTTCTTCCAAATAGAGAATCACTTAGCTCTCCGCCGTGACAAGATTTTACTTGATGTAATACTTTCTGTGCTTTGTGCGGATAATTTTTTTTAAGCCAATCGGTAAAAATTTCTTGTACAGCACCATTTAATCGAACGATGTTATGACCAGCCGATACTGCTCCAGCTTGGGCAGCTAACTCTACAATTTTAAATATGTCCGATCCATTAAGGCCTGGTATTATTGGTGCAACCATAATGCCAGTAGGGATGCCGGCATCACTCAATTTTTTTATTACATCTAATCGCTTGGCAAAGCTTGCTGTACGTGGCTCCATTTTGCGTCTTAATTCCTCATCAGTTGTATTAACTGAAATAATTACACTTACTAAATTCAATTTAGCTAATTCGCTCAGTATATCAATATCTCTAAGAATTAAGCTATTCTTGGTAATAATACCCACTGGATTGCGAAATTCCAAAAAAACCTCTAACATTTTTCTAGTGAGTTCGTATTCCTTTTCTAATGGCTGGTAACAATCTGTATTTCCAGAAAGGGCCACCATGGCAGGTTTCCACTTTTCATCATTGAGCTCAGCAGCCAATAGTGCAGGGGCATTTTTTTTCACCACGATCTTGCTCTCAAAATCAAGGCCTGCGCTATAGCCCCAATAAGTATGTGAGTTCCTTGCATAACAATAAGCGCAACCATGCTCACATCCCTGGTAGGGATTAGCACTAAAATCCATCGGAATATCAGGGCTTTTTACGGGATTTATGAGCCGCTTCGCAGTCTCAAAAATGACCTTGGTGGGACTGGCTAGTGTCATCTCCTCGTCGATACCCTCCAAATGGTCCACACTGAAATGAGTCTTGCTATATGGATTGGCAGGATTCATCTGTGCCCCACGCCCCTTAATAATCAATGCTTGCGTATTCATTTGACTATAATTTTTAGCAAATATACATTGAAATTTAGTAATTGCTATTTTATTTAGTAGTTTTTTTGATATTTATTTAGCATATTGCTATGTTGTTAGTTGTAAAAAATTGATTATCAATAGTTTAGACTGGTTATATTATTTTCACAATTTGCTAATTATTTTGTTTTTATTTAGTATTTTGCCTATTTTTCTAATAATTTATGCTAATTGGGATTTCGTATCTGTTGTTTGATTGCAAAAATATGCCCCTTCAAAATTGATTCATTGAATCAATTCAGGGAAAAGGGCTGGTAGTGTTGTAATATGTACTGATCATTGTTCTATGGCCAACACAAGGGAGTAAATAAATGCTTTTAGGAATGATTGCTGGCATTTTGAACAATCTGCGATTGAACGGTATGCTTCGAGATTTTGGTATCGGCCTTGATAAATTAATAGACTAGTTCAATACCTTTGCAAAAGAAAAGTTTGGTGGGCTGTTGCATTATTTTAGATAGGTTTTCCTTAGTAATTTGATAGCCGGTAAAAGGCAATTTAGGAATGGCTATAATGCAAAATCATCCGATGCACAGGCACTGTAAATTCTGTATTCGAATAAAACAGGCTCGTACTCAGATGAAATTATTGGTCAATCTAACAAACTAAATCAATTGGGATCAATGTCCCAGATCAAAATAGATGTGATTATTTTTTTGCAGCTCCGGCAGTAGCAGCAGATTTTTTATTTGCAGACTTTGGACGAGACTTACCAAATGATCCTGCATAACGCTTGCCTTTTTTGCTTCTTATATCACCTCTTCCCATAATGGATTAAATTTTTAGATCGCAAAAGTAAGTATTTTTTTTGAATATGCTATGGCGCATTTCATTTTTTCTAAAATACTTGGATTTTTTTGCTCCACATTAATTTCTAGGGAATTTTCTGGCTCTTTATAAAAAAAGGAGGGTAACTGGCCAAATTTGTGGAGAATACCTATTTTTGAGTTAAAAAAATGGATT
>CAYZQX010000280.1:0-5975 GCA_964480615.1 uncultured Chitinophagales bacterium
GATGAGCATTCCATCAATGATACGATAGACTGCATTTTTATCTTCAATGTCAAGTGATGCAATCATCGGTACCTTTTCATTAGCCTTTTTACCTTGCACTTTTACAGGTGCTGGAGTTTTGACATCTTCAAAATGGCCAATCTCATCAATAGTCAAAGTGAAAAATTGGGCAATGTTAGCCCATGCTTCTTCGGAAACATCTTCTCGACCACATTCTATTTTAGTGAAGTTAGACGTTCGCATATCAACCTCGGCTGCAAACTCTTTTTGCATTAAGCCTTTTTGAGTTCTAAACCTTTTTATAATTTTACCTACGCTTACCATTTGAATAAACTATCTGTGTTTACAGTACAAAATTAGTCAAAAAGAAAAACAAATGCAATAAAAAGACAGATAGGGAAAATTTAGCTTACCAATATGATACTTAAAATTAGGCTCTCACCTGTCAAAATAGGATAAAACCTTTTTACAATGGAAACATTAGCAATCATCAAGTATTTAATAATATTCATAGTTTTTTAGTCTATTACGGTATCAGGATAATCTGCAACAAAATTATAGGCAATCTCATTCACCATGGCAACTTAAAAAGTATGCAACCAGATAAAGAGACGAACAGAGTATTTCGATTTAGTGGCAAATGCAAGATGAAAATTAACAAAGTAACATGGACTTAGGCATCCTCAAAAAATCGAATTATTAATCGCAAGGTTATAGTAATAAGGCTAGAATTATTGAATTACCTCTAATTAAAACCCATACACATTTTTTATTCTCCAATAGCCTTTTTACTCCCTCCAAAAAATAGCAAGGCTAACCTAGTGCCAATCATACGATTGTGATATACATAGTCATATCCAATGAAAAGTACTAGACACCGCAGCATCATTAATAAACTAATATCATTTATTTAGTCTATTTTTGGCCTAGCTAATACAATAAATAAAAGTCTCAATGGAAGAATGGTTAGATGAATTGCCGGATGGCAATGAAATAGATAATGATGGGGAGGAACTCTTTGTCCATCATGAAATCAATGTTGACAAGGGGCAGGAGCCATTGAGAATTGATAAGTTTTTGACAGATAGGATTGAATACATTACAAGAAGCAGGATACAGAATGCCGCGCATACCAATGCCATACTCGTAAATGGCAAAGCGGTAAAATCCAACTATAAGGTAAAGCCATTAGACAATATAAAAATCGTACTGCCACAGCCTGTACGCGACACTACCCTACTGCCCGAAAAAATGGAATTGGACATCGTATGGGAAGATGAAAACTTAATGGTAATTAATAAGCCCAGCGGCTTAGTGGTACACCCAGGCATATCAAATTTTTCAGGCACATTGGTCAATGGCTTATTGTATTATATGAGCAACTTACCATCAACTGGTGAAGCATACCGGCCAGGATTAGTACACCGATTAGACAAGGATACCACTGGCATTATGGTTGTGGCAAAAACAGAGTTTTCACTGAGCCACTTGGCCAAACAATTTTTTGATCGCACCGTGCACCGCCGTTACCATGCACTGGTATGGGGCAATGTGGATGATGAAGAAGGCACTATAACAGGCAACATAGGACGCCATGCAAGACTGAGAAAAAAAATGGCTGTATATGCCGATGATGAAGAAGGGAAGCATGCTGTAACTCATTATAAAGTCATAGAGCGATTGGGTTATGTAACACTTATAGAATGCAGATTAGAAACAGGACGCACCCACCAGATAAGGGTACACTGTCAGCATATAGGACATCCAGTATTCAATGATGCTACATACGGTGGCAACCGAATAGTGAAAGGCACAATCTATACTAAGTACAAGCAGTTTGTTGAAAATTGTTTTGCACTATGTCCTAGACAGGCATTGCACGCGAAGACATTGGGCTTCATACATCCAGTTACAGGAGAGGAATTATTTTTTAATTCTGAACTGCCCGATGATATGAGCAAGATGCTGGACAAGTGGCGCAAATATATGGGTGCTAGAAATATGCAGGAAATCATCGAAGAAGACACCAGTGACAAGCCCATTATTGCGGATGAAATTACTGAATAATATTCATCTTTTTCATTAAGAAAGTTGCAGACTTGTTTTTGCATATACCCGCTCTTAGGCGATAGTCGAATACCAATTCATCATTAATAATCTCCACCTCAAAACACATATTTTTTAGGTAATGCGGATAGTGATCCGTGGTATTGCATACTTCGAGATCGTGTGTGGCTATGGCACCTATCGCTTTATTAGCCACTAACTTATGTATAACGCCGATCGTCCCTCCACGCTTATCATCTGAATTCGTACCACGCAATATCTCATCGAGCAAGATTAATGAGCGATTGCTGGCACCATAATCTAATATTTCCTTGAGGCGTTTCACCTCACTAAAAAAATAGGACTCACTGTCCATCAGTGAGTCAGAGATGCGCATAGAAACATATAATGGCAATGGATCGACAGTGGCTTCAAGCGCACATACCACACTGCCCATACTTGCTAGGATATGATTTACCCCAATGGTTCGCAAAAAGGTACTTTTGCCACTCATGTTTGAACCAGTTAATAGTATATAGGGGTGATCTTTCAATGAGACATCATTGTGTATGCGCTTGCCAGACTTAATAAGCGGATGACCCAGTGATCGATAGCTGATATGTGCTTCGCTATTAATGGTAGGATATACAAAATCTGGATTGTTAAAACTAAAATTAGCGAGACTGGATAACTGCTCTAATTGTCCTATTACTTCTAGCCATTGAGATATCCGATTAGCATTGCTTTTTTTCCATGTGACCAGTTTATTATAAGCGTGTAAGTGATAGAGCATAGTACCATTCATAATAATCGCACCAAGCCCTGAGCTAATACTATCCAACTGACTAAATATATGTCCAAGCTTAGAAAGTTTATTAGAGGCATTCACACTTTCTTCTGTTAAAGAAGATTGGAGATTTTGCAATAGATTGGATTGAAACTTTTTTGATTCGATGGTGGACAATAGGTGCGCGTATAATTTTATAGGATCACTCACCCCATCCTTAGCAAACATTTCGCCCTTAATGGGCTTTAAGAAATACGCCAACACAAGCAAGTTTATCAAGAAGATCACATAAGCCATATTAGAACCTGTATCGCTTCCCAGCACAGCATAACTGAGGATGGCTAACACAAAGGCGATTGGCCCTAGGTAAGCAAATATTCTAGCCCATAATGGTGGCACAGTGATGTCTTTGTCAGCCCATGCCAGGAGATTGGTATAATAGGACTTACTATCCGCTAACATGATGCCCAATGCCATAATCTCTTGCCTCCAATTTAGCTCCTCACTCAACTCGGCAACTGCTAATTGATGGGATGTAATGTGATTGTGCTTTAATGGTTCTATGATGCTTTGAGCAAGGGATTGATGGCCTATATAAGTCTGTGTCCTATTGAGATACTGATACAATGATCCATTGCCAAAGATATCTAAATCATAGGTATAAGGATGATGGGTATCCACAAATTCGCCTCCATCCGCATACACCGATTTTTGTGTGTCAAGAAAATTGATTTCATTGCGATTAATATCAATCAGAGCCTGCAACTTATGCAGTCGCCACTTATACTTATCGTGCAGCTTTACGAGGTATAAAAAAACAAGCAATAATAACAATGGAAGCAAATAATAAATACCCATCTTAGACATAAAAGCATATACAATGCCTAATAAGAGAAAGATCGCTATGAGGATACGGCTGCTGCTTATCCATTGCTCTTTGCGCTTATCAATCTTATATTCAGCATCAAACTGCTCAACGCGTTGTTGATAGATGGTTTTAATAGCTGACTGGCTCAACATAAGCTAAAAAATAATTGTAAGGCGAGGAAAATACATTGTGTTTTATAATACATCTTGATAATAAATAATCATTTGTTAGATAAGGTGGATACTTATAACGCGCTAATAATACTATAGCAATTCATTAATCATCGCTTAATGAAGAATAGGTCGTGATCTTGCTAACATAATATGCCCATACAATGGAGTGATTCCACCTGCCAGCTGTATTAGTGATATAAGGAATATCAGCTAATGCCTTGCGCTTGGCGTTCCAAGTAGGTAGGTGAATAAAAAAACTCCAATGTGCTTTTACTATTTGCATGCAAGATCTAAACTGACCTGATAATAAAAATTTAATGCCAGCTATTCCATCGGCTAATAATCGGATCACTATAGTGCTGAACAATGTATCAGGCGAAAGATTTTTATACAGCATTGCGAGATTATTTCTAAAGTTTAGATAGGTCTTGCGTGGATGATTGGTGGGCAGTGTGCCACCACCTAAATGATAGACAGTAGAACCAGGCACATACATAATTTTATAGCCCATACGCTTTATTCGCCAGCACAAATCTATCTCTTCAAAATGCGCAAAAAAATGTGGATCTAATCCACCTGCTGCTCGGTATAAACTATTTCTTATGAATAGTGCACAACCACCTGCCCAAAAGAGCTCAGCTTCTGCTTCATATTGACCCGAATCGCGTTCCAAACAATCAAAAATACGACCGCGACAAAATGGGTATCCCAACTTATCTAGCATACCACCAGCAGCACCCGCATATTCAAAATAATCTCGATCCTCATCAGACTTTATTTTTGGCTGTGCCACGGCAATCATAGGATCTAATGCCATTCTTGTTATAACAGGTTCAAGCCAGTTTGGTGTCACTTCGACATCAGAATTCAATAATACAATATATGCCTCCGAAACTTGTTCTAAGGCCTTGTTATAGCCACCAGCAAAGCCATAATTTTTATCCAATCTGATCACTCTAACAGTGGGGAAATTGGTGAGTATAAAATTTATGGAATCATCCGTACTGCCATTGTCAGCGATGATGATGGATGCGTTTTGCGAATGTGCTATGACCGATGGCATATACCGATCAAGGTGGGTTATACCATTCCAATTGAGTATTACTACCGCTGTATTGCTTAAATCCATGAGAAAGTATAGCCGCTCATCATCATCAATTTTTATTCGACGCTTATTGCTGTGTTTTAATAATTAAGTCGCAAAGATAATGGCTATTTTTCACATTCAAGTTCCTATACAATCTCTAACAACTTTAAATACAAATAACCCCTAATACCACAACAAATAATCAGCTTTATCACTATTAAGCACAGGGCTAATCACCTGCCCACAATTGACCTATAATCCTAAAATATAAAATACAAAGAAACCACAAATCAGATAGAAGAATGGTGCTAACTAATAATCATTATAAGCCCAATTCATTTTACAATAAATAATAAATAAGCGTCCTATGGCGATGCCTAAAGGCCCGGGCTATACAGGGCTTTCTGATTTTATTAGTTTTTTAAAGGCCATCAGAATCTTGGCAAACTCGATTTGCTGACGCTACGGTACTGGGCTTGCAGGCTAACACTTTAATAATAAAAATAGCTGCCGATAGCCTGCCAGCCCAGCACAAACCCTTCCTATCCCTATCGCTTTTTAACGATTTACGATTAACGATACCTGATTTACGATCCTGAAGCTATTTGCAGCAACTACATTAAGTCTTGCGTCCATTATCTAGTGTCCAGCGTCTTGCTAAAACGATTTTGAATTTACGATCCTGAAGCTATTTGATATAACTAGTTAAAGTCTACCGTCCATTATCTAGTGTCCAGTTATAGCTACTGCACTAACCCAAGTTCAAGTTGCAGTTAATAATTCGTATTTCGGCTGTGACAAAGGATTTTACATAGTCAAAGCAGCGTTTTGTGTACTACAGATTTTGCGCTATTATATGGCCTTAGGTCTGTTTAATTAGAAACTTCATGGTTAATAAATCTTTATCAAAACTTAAAATCCTTAGCGCGTAAATTTAAGTTAAAAATAAATTTATAGTACTGGATCAAACCCCTAACTAATGGACACTTTTTAACATATTATAGTTTACCTTTG
>CAYZQX010000281.1:0-5962 GCA_964480615.1 uncultured Chitinophagales bacterium
TAATCCCACACATTGCGATTCACGATTCTGAGGTTATCTACATTCATTGACCTTTTTTTTTGCTCATTGTCCTGCTTGAAAAATTTATCGATTAGTAGTGCAAGCTGTTTTGGCTTTGTGTAAAGTATTAGTTACAGTTAATACCTTCAAGTTGTATTCGCGATAGGGATGCGCAATGGTTTAGTCTTATTCACTGACTCCCATTACCAATGTGTTAGGTAAACTGAGTTGTTATAAACAGCGGATTATATATAGAGATAAATAAGGAGTCAGTGAATAAGACCGAAACGCAGTGTAGCCTGGAGCAGCCCGGGCCGATCCCTGAGCTTAGTCGAAGGGTCGGTATCGCCCAAATTATTGAACAAGCCTTATATAGGCCCAATATACCTGGCATCTCCTTGTATAAAATACATGTTACTTCATTTTTAATTGCCCGATGTCAAAATAAAAACATTCGAATTCTTAAAATGAGTCATTTTAATTAGGTCAGATAAGTTGCAATGCCATTCCAATATATTGCTCTTATCGCTTAAATAATATTATGAAAAACTAATTTTTAGAAATTCTTTAGATTGGTGTAACAGCTGTTACTAGCCCTCTATCCAACATTTATTATCTTTGCCATTAACATTTACATAATTGGTATGTTTGAATTATTGGAAATCGGGCTAAAGTGGATTAAATATATATTAGGAGGAAGTCTAATAGCTGCAATCTTAGCGGCGGCAGTAAGTTTGTTTTTAGACGATGTGTATTTATCCAAATCGATCTTTTTGCCTACTAACCCATCAGTACTTGACCGACTTTCATTTTTCCCAGAGGAAGGCAATGCTAAGACCCTCTATTTTTTTGGTGATCGCACGGATATTGATCGCCTCATCAGTCTTGGAAGTTCTCAAGGAATGAAGGACTATGCAATTGGTAAATATAAATTATACGAGCATTATGAGATTGACTCACTTGACAAGGATGCCAAGTACAAAATAGACAAAATGCTGGAGAGTAGGTATAAGATAATAAAGAATCCAAAGGGAGCAGTAGAACTTTCGATTACTGATAAAGACGCACAACTTGCTGCAACGATGGCCAATGATTTAACAGCTAAACTCGACCAATTAAACAAGTCTTTTATCATACAAAAACAACAAGAAATAAAAAACACGCTAGGAGACCAGTTAAAGCTAAAAGATGTGGAGTTGAGATCCATCAGAGACAGCGTAAATAACCATCAAAAGAATTTTCCTAAGGATACTGTGACCTTGGGTTTTCTTGTAGATCGAACTGAAAAAGTAATGAATGAGCTCGGTGAAACCAAGACTCAACTAAGCCAATATGAGGCTATCCTAACTAAAAATATTTCGACCATATACCTTATAGAATCTGCACATCCAGCTGTTAAAAAAGATTCCCCTAGACGATCCCTCATAGTGATAGGAGTGTTCTTATTTAGCTTTGTTACACTTCTTATAGCCAGTATCGTCTTAGAACAGTATAGGCGTTATAAAAACGAATTAGATACTTTCAAATAAATGGAGCTATTGTTCAATAAGATTGATCAGTATCGCTGGCTTGGATTTATCCTGCTTTTGATCATCATAGGAACCACTGGTGGGATATTAACTGATTTTTGGATTTTGGGTTTATTGCCTTGGTTGGTTATTATTCCTACTATTGCGATATTATATCCTCAGTTTTTTTTCTATTTATTGTTTTTTCTATTGCCATTTTCAGTGGAGGTAGAATTTGATAATGGGTTAGCAACCGACTTTCCTACCGAACCGCTAATCATCCTGATCGCCTTTCTCTCTTTTGGCTTGCTCATGGCCAAAAAAAAATTCCCCTCTTCACAATTCATCCTTCATCCACTTACCATCATCCTCCTATTTCACCTACTATGGATTGGGATAACAACTATATTCACCAGCATACCACTGGTATCTATTAAATTTCTTATAGCAAAGCTTTGGTACATACTTACCTTCTTTATTTTTGGAGGTGTTCTGATGCAAAACATTGATAATTATAGAAAGCTTATATACTTATTTTCCTTAGGTCTTATTATAGTCATAAGCATAGTTACCTACAACCACGCTGTCATCAGTTTTAGCTTTGAAGATGTAAACAAGGCATTAAAGCCATTTTTTAGAAACCATGTGAGCTATGGGGTTATGCTTGTGATTTTTTTGCCTCACCTGTGGGCATTGTGGAAATCACAAAAATTGGGTTCATTAAAGAGATTAATTTTATATATTGCAATAAGTCTTACTGTAGTCGGTGTATTTCTTTCCTACTGCCGAGCTGCTATATTGACGCTTTGCTTTATCCCATTGATATATTTAGTTTTTAGATTAAGAGCCGTAAAACCATTGCTCATCGCGATAAGTCTTACAGCCATCATGGGTGTTTCCTATCTCGTATGGGATAATAATTATTTAGCCTTTCAACCCGATTTTGACCAAACACAATCACACAAAAACTTAGAAGATCATTTAGTAGCTACTTATGAAGGAACGGATATGTCAGTGATGGAAAGACTATACCGCTGGGTGGCCGCAGGGAATATGATTAGCGAACATCCCTTTCTTGGCTTTGGACCAGGCACCTATATCTCTCACTATCGCCAGCATAGTTCAAGGCTCTTTGAAACTTATGTGAGCTATTCTGATAATGATATCAGCACCTCACATAATTATTTTTTACTTTTGGCCAGTGAACAAGGCATATTGGCCTCCCTGATTTTTATGGTTTTAATAGCAGGATTTTTAATAGTTGGGGAATCCTTACTTCACCGTATTAATGACAATCAATCGAGGATTTGGGTGATTGCCATCATCACCAGCCAATGCCTGATATGTATTAACATCCTAATGGCTGACCTCATAGAGGTGGATAAAACAGGCGCATTGTTTTTCCTAAACTTGGCCATGCTTATTAATCTGGATCTACAAAATAAAAAAGAATCAATGCAATGAATACAGTAAAAATTTATCGCGCTACAACCTCCTTTTTTAGTCTAATAGGCTTCTTATTCCTTTTGCTATCTTGCAACCCCTCAAAGATCAATTATGAAGCATTAGACCTAGCTAATAAGCGAGGAAAAAAAGTTGAAATATCGGACTACAAAGGTGATATTGTATTCCTTAATTTTTGGGCCAGCTGGTGCGCCCCTTGTGTGCACGAAATGCCACAAATAGCTAAGGCAGCTGAAGCACTGCATAAAAAAGATATTGAATTTGTAATGATCACCGATGAACCTGAAGCCGATATGATCGAGTTTATAGAAAAACATGGCTTAGCTGATAATATGGACTTCTTACATTCGAGAAATAAAATGAAAGAAGCAGGAATCGTTTCGCTTCCCCAAACTTTTATCCTCGATCGTGGCGGGCAAATAATTGACTCCCACGGAAGCAATAGAGATTGGAGTAGTCCTGAAAGCATTGAATTGCTAAAGTCCTACTTGGATAAGAAATAATATTATAGAATCAATTACTCTTAAAAATGTTTATGTATTTGTCAAAAAAATTATCTCCCTTTTACCCCCAATTTTCGATCGCAATTTTATTGCTATCATTAGCACTAGCCTTGAGTATTTTTTTTTCAAGCTGTAATAATAAACCGAATATGAGTCCTGACCAGCAAGCAAAAATCTTATTTGAAAGATATCATGAGTATATGATGGCAAGGTATCCTGAATGGGCCACCTATATAGGCGATCATCGCTATGATGATAAGCTTAGCGATATGAGTATTGAAGCACATAAACGGGATATTGATACACTAAAAATGTATTTACAGCAAGCCGACTCACTCCATCTCTCTGAACTCAGCGATACAAATAAAGTTAATATCGAGTTATTTAAAACCTTATTACAAAACGCCGTAACTGAATCCACGTTTGAGACCTATTTAATGCCGCTGAGTCAGCAGTCGGGCATTCATATTGATTTTCCACAGATAATAGAGACACAGCCCCTGAACACTACCGTAGAATATGATCGATATATAAAAAGATTAGAGGCTTTTCCACTTCAAGTAGATGCCACTATAGATCGAATGAAACTAGGCATGGATAAAGGAATTGTACCGCCTGATTTTATTATTAATCAAATAATAGATCAGCTTGCTAACATACTCAATGAACCAGTGGACAAAACACCATTTACACAACCTATACTGAAAGGAAAACACCAGCTGTCCGAAAGTGAAGTTGTACTATACAAAGACAAAATTTTTGACCAAGTTACAAACAAAGTATTACCTGCCTATAATAGCCTAGCAAAATTTATTAAAAATGAATATCTTCCTAAAGCAAGAAAAGGCGCAGGTATATGGGATATCCCAAATGGTGAAGCCTATTACACCTTTCAAATAAAAAACCAAACAACAGTTTCCCTGACACCTGATGCAATATTCCAAACAGGACTGAATGAGGTAAGCAGGATAAGAAATGAGATGGAGAAGACAAGAGAAGAAATGGGTTTTAAAGGTGATATGACCGCATTTATCCAGTCATTGCGCACTAACCCTGAATATTATTATACTAATAAAGATAGCTTACTTGCTGATTACGCTGAGATATTGAAAAAGATGGATGACCAGCTTGGCAATTTTTTCAATGTATTGCCTAAGGCCAAATATGCAATAAAGGAAATGGAAACTTATAGAGCGCAGTCAGCCCCACAAGCATACTATTATCCACCTCCATTGGATGGCTCAAGGCCAGGTTATTTTTATGTCAATACTTATAACCTAAAATCAAGACCTAAATATACAATGACTGCACTCGCACTCCACGAAGCCGTTCCAGGTCACCATACGCAAATTGCTTTAGCTCAGGAAATTGAAGCAATGCCTTGGTTCCGAAAAGATTATAATGCCACAGGATTTGTAGAAGGATGGGCGCTGTATGCTGAATACTTGGGTTATGAAGCAAATATGTATGAAGATCCTCAACAGCGATTAGGTGCCCTGCTATTTGAGATGTGGAGGGCTTGCAGATTAGTTGTGGACATAGGTCTTCATCAAAAACACTGGGATCGCAATCAAGCAGTCAATTTTATGCTCGAAAATACTGCTAACTCAGAACTTGATATAAGATCCGAAATTGATCGGTACATCTCTATACCAGGCCAGGCACTTGCTTATAAGATTGGTGAACTTAAGATTAAAGAATTGCGAAAAAACGCCGAACAGGAGCTGGGTGATAAGTTTGATATAAAAGATTTTCACAATACTGTATTAGAACAAGGTGCTATCCCATTGGAATTATTAGAAACACGTATTCACAATTGGATTCACAAAACTAAAGGAATACAACAAACCTAATTGCAAAAAGCAATACATTGTATTCATCTTGCACTATTGCTATTGATCAGCTGTAATATTTTTGCAATTATAAGTGAGTGTAATTGTAAAATATCATGGCTATTGTAGTCCATAAATTTACTACCAAGCTGAGAAACATTGGGTATGATTTTAGAATAAGGGTATAGGGCTACTTATGAATATTATTATTAGGACGATGCCTCCGGCCCGGGCTATACAGGGCTTCGCTTACGCTCCGGTACTGGGGTGGCGGGCTTTCGGCTTATTATAAATTAACTGTAGAAAGCCCGCCACCCCAGCACAAACCCTTCCTATCCCTATCGCGACAAGCGATTTACGATTACCGATTCAAGATTTACAACACTGAAGCTAGTTGCAGTAACTGCACTTAGTCAAGTGTCCCTAGTCTAGTTTCTAGTGTCCTGTTAAACCAATTTACTATACTGAAGCTAGTTGCAATATCTGCACTTAGTCTATTTATTGATTTACGATGATGATGTTTGTGGCAGTTACTACTTAAAGTCAAGAGTGTAGTAAAAATAACTGCACTAAGTCTAGCGTCCAGTGTCTTGTTAAAGCGATTTACGATAATACAATAATGAGTTCAATTCTTCGGGGCTTTACAGCGTATATA
>CAYZQX010000282.1:0-5919 GCA_964480615.1 uncultured Chitinophagales bacterium
GCATCACCATTGATGTAACTGTTGTTTTTCCATGGCTACCAGCAATCACAACCCGCTTTTTGTTGATAGAGTGATTGTATATGAATTCGGGGAAGGAATATACTCTTAGGCCTTTTTTTTCGGCACTTAGAAGTTCAGGATTGTCTGATCGCGCATGCATTCCCAGTATTACAATATCCAATTCATCATGGATTTTTTCAGGATACCAACCTAAATTTTCGGGTAACAAACCCAATTTTTCCAGATTGGTTCTTGCGGGATCAAAGATCTCATCATCCGATCCAGACACTACATGACCCATCTTGTGAAGGGCTATAGCTAATTGGTGCATGACTGCACCACCTATTGAAATTAAATGTATTTGCATAAAAACTGGACACAAAATAATAAAGAGTTTACTTTTGCGTTCTTTTTGTTAATATTATATTTAAAATATGAAAAATTTCAAGTTTGTAATGTGCTTTTTAGCCTTTGTTTTGGTGTTGAGTTCTTGTCACAAGAATGGCTGTCCAGGTAAAATCACGAATGTAGAAGAATCACAAATTCATAACTGCTAAGCGATGGATTGGTTAATTTTGGAATCGGAAGAACAATTAGATCAAATATTGATCGATTCAGCTAACAGCCCTATTCTGTTATTTAAACACAGTACTAGGTGTTCCATTAGCACAATGGCTAAAACGCGCTTGGAGCGAAATTGGAACAAGGTCGGGAATCAAATTATTCCTTACTATTTAGATCTTTTGAATTTTCGATCCATTTCTAACGAAATTGCCAGCCGATTTGCAATTGAACACCAGTCACCTCAAGTTTTATTGCTTCAGAATGGAAAAGTTATCCACACAGCCTCACACGAGGCTATAAGTGTGGATAACTTATTGGACGCATTTAGCTATAGTGAAAATTAATGGTTTGGAATAATTCTGGATGCAAACTCATTGCAACTGGACAAGTCTTTGCTGCACGTTCTAACTTTATTTTTTGAGTTTCGGATATTTCGATGGGAGGAAATTGAATTTCTACAACAATCTCACTAATCCGCCTAGGCTCGGAGGCCATTATTTTTTGTATGAACAATTTTGTGCCTGCCAGTTGGAGTGATTCACGCTCAGCTAAAATGCCCATGATCGTCATCAAACAGGCGCCTAACGCCGTTGCTACTAAGTCTGTTGGCGAAAAAGCTTCACCTTTCCCATGATTATCTATTGGCGCATCAGAAAATATTTGATTTCCAGATGCTGAATGCGTAGCTTTGCAACGAAGTTCGCCTAAATAAATGATTTCTGCTGTCATCCTTAAATTGAATTATTAGATTGAATAATAAATTAATCTTTATTCTCGCGGTATGCCTACCTTTTTTTTCCGTTCTTGCTCAAGATACTTCTAAGGACAAGCAACAGGATGTCATACGATATAAAGAATTTACTTTGGGGGTAAAGTTACATACTCAAGGTTATGGTGTGGTGTTAAATTCAGGTAAAATTCTAAATATTAGAAAAAAAAATCTTTGGGAAATAGAATTTCAGGAAGTTAAACACCCTAAAGAGCAAAAAGTACAGAGCTATTTTACATCTGATGGCTCTACCAATCGGTACATCTATGGCAAAAGAAATCATTTCTTTAACCTCAATTTCCTAATCGGTCGTGAACGGATGATCACTGAAAAGTTGAGAAAAAAAGGTGTCTCATTTTCCTATCTTTACAAGTTTGGAGCCTCTCTTGGCATCCTAAAACCTTATTATTTGGAATTAGTGGATGATTTTGGCGCTTTTACCACCACAATCGAAAGATATTCACCAGAGAATAGTAATAAATTTTTAGATCCCACCAAGATTATCGGAAAAGGAGGTTTTGGATATGGGTTCAATGAGGCGCGTCTTGTGCCCGGAGGCGTTTTAAAAGTGGGAATGGAAGCCGATTGGGCATCCGACAATCAAATCATTAAAGCATTAGAAGCTGGATTGATGATTAATGCATATTACAAAGATGTACCCATTATGGCTGAATCCGATAACCAGTTCATTTTTATAAATCTTTACATGTCTTTTAAGCTCGGTAATCGAAAATAATCATCGCCATGGACGAACAACTTATCAAGCGATCAAAACCTGAATGGTTAAGGGTAAAACTGCCAGTAGGGGAGAATTATAAAAAAGTCAGAAATCTAGTCGATAATCACCAATTACATACGATTTGTGAGTCAGGCAACTGTCCTAACATGGGTGAATGTTGGGGTGCTGGTACTGCCACTTTTATGATATTGGGAAATGTGTGTACGAGGGCTTGTAGTTTTTGTGCAGTAGCCACTGGACGACCTACTGAGTTAGATACTGAGGAACCCTATCGAGTGGCTGAAGCTGTTCGATTAATGGCTGTAAAACACTGCGTAATTACATCTGTCAATAGAGATGAATTGAGCGATGGCGGTGCTAGTATATGGGCGGCGACCATTAGAGCGATTAAGGCGCAGAGCCCTGGAACAACCATCGAAACCTTAATTCCAGACTTTAAGTCTAAGTGGGATGCATTGCATACAGTCTTAGTTGAAAAACCAGAGGTGATTTCCCACAACATGGAAACTGTCCCGCGCCTATATAAGCTCGTTCGACCACAGGCTAAATATGAAAGAAGTCTGGAGCAAATCCGTCGTACTAAAGAATTTGGGGCAAGGACTAAGTCAGGAATCATGCTTGGTCTCGGTGAGCAAAAAGAAGAGGTTATTGCAGTAATGGAGGATTTACACGAGAATGGCTGCGACGTTCTGACCCTAGGTCAATACCTTCAGCCCACGCGTCATCACCTAGCCATCAAAGAATTTATTCATCCCGATCTTTTTGCTGAATACAAGGAAATAGGTTTAGATATTGGGTTTGACTATGTGGAAAGCGGTCCACTTGTGCGCTCCTCCTACCACGCTGAACGACATATTTAGATCCATTTTAGTCTGGCTATTGAGCTAATAATTTCTGATTATATTATTTGGTTCCCGAACAAGCTAGCTTTCTAATTGAAATTTATTTTTCAATTTTTGGCGATGCCTAAGGCCCGGGCTCTTCGTTACAAGTCCTCGCTACTTGCTGGAAGGTATATTTTCAATGGTAAGCAAGAATCTTCGCTATCGCTCGATTTGTGCTCGCTGTGGGCTTTACACTGCGATCCCTATCGCTGAAACACCAATAAAAGATAAGCATATACTTGAGGTTCGTTTAAAACATCTCTAAAATAATTATTTGAATGAACGATTGTTTTGGACTGAATATTTCCTTATTAGAATGATCCCTAATAATTAAAACTATATTTTTTTTGAGCTATAATTTTTTATTTAGGTTAACAAGAAATGATTTTTTTCGATACATGGTTCTAATATTTCTGTGGCATTTTTTTTCCAAATTTTAGTAACTGGTTTTGTAAAATGTCAAATTGGTGTAAAAAATAGCAATATGTGGATAATTATTATTATAAAAAAGAAGCTAAATATCAATTTAGTAATATCTTTACCACCAACAAAATTTTTTATTTTATAATGAAAGGGAAAATTACACTTTTTGGAATTGCTGCTTTATTGCTTGCAGCTAGTTCTATATGCTATTCCTATATGTTGAAGGACAATGAGGCAAAAGTAGTTAAATCTTCTGCTGAAAGAAGCGCGACAGGCATGAAAGATTATCTCAGTCAAGTAAGAGGCAATAAACTCACAGGAGAAATCAATTATGCCGATGTAGCATTAGCACGTGAACAATCATTGCTGGCCGCCAAACAAAAAGATCCAGGCATACTAGAATGGGAAGAACTGGGACCATCGGAAGTAGGGGGTAGAACTAGGGCTTTCCTTATCGATAAAAACAATTATAACAAGCTCTATGCAGGTGGGGTAGGTGGAGGCCTTTTCGTATCTGAAAACGCTGGCGATAGTTGGAACATCATACAATCAAGTATAGAAAATGGTATGGTTGCTGTAAGCAGTATATGTCAATCAGCTGATGGTACCATATACGTGGGTACTGGTGAAGGATTTTACAATCCTTCAGGAGAAAAAGTTGAAGGTCTATTTGGCAGTGGAATCTATAAGTCCACCGATGGGGTAAATTTTGAATTATTAGTGACCACAGCACCTGCTACTAATCCTGCTAATTTTTCAGATGATTTTGCACTTGTGAATAAGATGGCAGCACATCCAGTAAATGCTAACATAATATATGCAGCTACTGAAAGAGGCTTATTCATTTCTGAAAATGCTGGAGAAACATGGGCGAGAGCAAAAAGTATTGATGGCAATGAAATTCCAGCACCAAATGCTTATGAGGTAAAAGCAGCTCCTAATGGCATAATTCACGCCGTGATCAATAGCAAGTATTACCGCAGTACGGACGGTCTTTTATTCGAACGTATGACTAATACGGACCCCGTAATTGCGCCTGCTTCGGCTCGTCGTGGTGCGATAGCAATATGCCAATCTCAACCTAATTATGTTTATATAGTTGTTACGGATACAGGCGGTTGTATGAATTTTGTTGCTCAGTCCACCGATGGAGGTATCAATTGGGTTAAAATAGGTGTTGGTACTGAATTATTCGATCCTTTTTACTATGGAACACCAGAAATCCCCTGTCAGGGCTGGTATGATTTGGCAATTGGTGTGGATCCTCTGAATCCTGAAATAGTTTATATTGCTGGACTAACGCTTTGGAAACGCAATGTAGAAGATGGTTTTGGCACATGGACTGAAATTGATAACTTAGGTGAATCTCCAAGCAATCCATATTACGTTCACGCTGACAAGCACGATATTATATTCAGACCAGATAATTCTAACATCATGTATATAGTTTCTGATGGTGGTGTTTCTAAATCATTAGATGCAAGCAATGAATTTCCTACATTCCAATTAGCGAATAGAGGTTATGCAGTAACACAATTCTATGGCATAGGCGCTGGGCATGATGGTAGCGCTGGAGGTGGAACACAAGACAATGGTACCCAATATCTGAATTACAATTTCAATTCAATTAGTGAATCAGTTGAAGTAATGGGCGGTGATGGTGGATTTTTTGAAGTTTCGAATATCAGTCCTAACGCACTATTTGCTGGTAATCCTGGTGGTGAGTTGTCGAGATCCTCTAATGGCGGTCAGGGATTTGGAAACTATTTTGATTGCAATATCGATTGTGCTACTACAGGATCTTCTTCTTCGGCTTGTAATGCCGATGGCGCTATAGACGGCGGCGCTGGATTTGTCACAGTCTTCCATCTATGGGAAGACAAATCTTTATTTGATACAATTAGAAACTACAAATTCCCTGATAATACTGGTGGAATAGGTGTTGTATTACACAATGATCAAGAATTTATTATAACTTCGGATCCGAGCTTAGTACCTGCAGAGGCTTATGAAAATCCATACGATGAACCACAGATTTTTGTTAACTATGATCTTACTACTAACAGTGTGAGAGAATATGGTCCAAGCGATTATCGTTACAAGAGAGCGAGAATGTTCACTGGTGGTAATAATGGTAAGTTATGGATGACAGAGGATGCCCTCAACTTTGGAACAACACCATTTTGGGTTAATATAGGTACCGCAAGTTCAGGAGGCTTTGTATCTGCAATTGATGTGGTTCCTAATGGAAATACAGTATGGTTTGGAACAAGTAATGGTAAGATTTCTCGTGTCAGAAATGTCAATTCTATACCGATTCATGATTTATTTTTAGGTGATGAAAGTGACTGTAATGATCTTGCCACTTATACGAATAATTCGCAGGCTATCACAATCTCTGGTTTAAGTGGTCGATTTGTAACTGATATCGCAATTAATCCATCTAACCCTGCACAAGTGGTCGTAGTAGCTGGAAATTATAGTGAAAATAATTATGTGTGGGTATCTAATAATGCGACAAGTGATACACCAACTTGGAC
>CAYZQX010000283.1:0-5918 GCA_964480615.1 uncultured Chitinophagales bacterium
CTAAATTAATAGTTTTTTTCAAAACCCTAGCACAGGAAAATATTATTTAGCCCTTTATTGGTATCCTTAGCCCTAAGATTCATATTGCTCATCACCGATTAATAAATACGTCTCCTCCTCTATTGAACAATGAAGATGTTCAGCAGATTGATACCGATAGTCTGTCAAGATATATATCACAAATGCCGTTAAGTACTAAGGATTAGTGCATAAAATTAACTGTGAGATTTACTGAATCAAATCTGATGACCATAGATACGGATAAAGCAAGTGGTCAATTAACCGTAAATTCTCAGGAGATAGAAATCTGCTATGAAAAATTGACGGGTACTCCAGCCTTAAATTCTTCGCTGTCGGGAAACTAAACAAAAATAAAGGAGTAAGAATGAAAGAGCAGAAATCAAAATTTTATAAGGCCTTGCTAAACAACTCTGAGATCTTTTATTAGGAAGTGTTTTAGCTACTATTAGTTCAAAGGATATGCTAAAAACATGGTGTGTTTCAATACAATAATTTTCATCATAAAAATCAAACCTAGTTTCATACCCATTGCTCCTTCAAGCTGTATTCGCGATAGGGATCGAAACGAAAAGCCCGCAGGGAGGTACAAATCGAGCGATAGCGAAGATTCTTGCTTGCCATAGAAAAAAAACCTTCCAGCAAGTAACGAGGACTTGTAGTGTAGAGCCCGGGCCGGAGGCATCGCCAAAAATTTCAAAAACTTTATGTTTTATAGTAAGCCCTGGTTTAGTCAGCTAACCCTAATCGTAAAAAGTAATAAAAAAGCGGATAGGCGTATGGGTACTCCATTTACGCTTATCCGCTCTATTAGCCTGTGTGTAGGTCAGAACTTAATGGCCTATACTAGACCCAAATTAATACCCAAATATTTGTTCTAAACTCAGCTCTTCGACCTTGCCGAGTTTTTCCAGTTGGCTCATATCCAAGCTGGTTTTATCGCCTATTACGAGGTAGGTGTAGTTTCTACCCTTAATATTATCATCGAAGAATTTTTTGAGATCTGTCATCTGCATAGCTGTGATGGTAGGGTATAGGGTGCTGCGTATGTCTTCGCTCAATCCCCTGCGCTTGGCACTCTCATAGCTGGAGAATATGCGCTCGCCAGTGATGCGCTCAGATTCTATGGTTTTTAATGCAGCATCTTTAGCCCCTTCAAATTGAAGTTGGGCCTCGGGCATATTGTTCATCAATGCCATTAATGCGGCTATCGCATCATTGAGCTTATCGGTTTGTGTGCCTATATAAGCGCGAACGTAATGCGCCTCATTTTTATTCGTAGGGCTGGAAAATACGCTGTAAGCGGAATAAGCGAGTGCCTTGGCTTCGCGGATTTCTTGAAATACGATGGAGGATAGTCCAGCTCCAAAATATTCATTGAAGATATAAGCAGGAGCTAGCAAGTTTTTATCGAAATTAGCTTCCTTGCTCATCATCATAATCTCTACCTGTTTTTGCTTGTAATTGCAAAACAAGACTTTGTTTTCAGGGGTGGCTTGCTCCGCAAACTGTTTTGGCTCAGGATAATTTTTGAGTGCTGCTGCTGCTTTGTGGTATTTGCCTATGATCATCTTGCTGTCTTCTACGTGTAGCGGGCCAAAATAAAATAGGCGGTGCTTATATCCGCTCAATTCTTTCGATTTCTGAACCAGTTCAGACGCAGTGAGTACTTGTAGCTCTTGCTCGGACAAGTTGTCAGTATAAGGCGATTTGGCCCCAAATCGGCCATAATTAAACATTGCCTGGTTAAAAATTATATTCTTATTGAGTTTATTGTCTTTGCGCTGCTTGAGGATATTTTCTACGAGGTCCTGATAGGCCTGATCATCGGCCTTGGCGGAGGTGAGGAAATGCTCCAGTAGCTCAAGCCCCTTAGAAAAAGATTCGCTGAGACCCGATACGGAAATGAAGAAGCGGTCGCGCTGGGTATTAAAATCAATGCTGAGCCCATACTTGTATAGCTCTTGCTGAAATTGTTCAGGTGAATACTTATCCGTACCTATGAGCGGAAGGTAGCGTGAGAGGATGCTGAGGTTGCGATCATTGTCAGTTCCCATATCGAGTATATAGTATAAGCTGAAGGTTGGGTTCTCGTCATTTTCGATGTATTGGTAGGGCAGTCCATTGATTTCACCGTGCTTGATCGCCACATTGTAGTCTATGAATTCAGGAGCGATGCGCTTAGTAGGCATGCCCTGAAGATCTTTATTGAATTGCGATTCATTGTCCCTATTCAATACTACTGGCGTGATGACTGGCTTGGTGACCTTGTGAATATTCGGGTCATCGCCTACGTGCTTGTAGGTGACTACATAATTTTTATCGGTATAATATTGAGATACAAAATCAATAACTTCCTGCTTGGTTACCTTGCCCATATCGTCGAGGTAATGGACATGTTTTTTGTAATCCACACCGAGAATAAATGCATCTACTAAGTAATGGGCGCGATCTTGATTTTTTTCAAATGACTTGTATTGATCTAATCTTTTGTTCTTGACTACAGCATCTATGAGCCATTGATCAAAGGCACCATTTTTTAACTTAAAAAGGTTTTCTAACAATAGATCTTTGAGTTCTACCAGTGACTGACCTTCCTTAGGAGCAGCATAGAGTATGTGTCCTGAATAATCTTTGAGTATAAGGGGCATCGAAGCTACATCGAGGGCCTTTTGTTTTTGGATGAGTTCTATGTCGAATATACCTGCTTGGTCATTATTGAGCATACTGCTCACTAGGTCCATCATCATTTGTTCTCTAGTGCCAGCACCAGGGAATCTCCAAGCCATATACAAGTGTTCGGCTTGCTGACCGAGGTTTTCGATCACTACTGGTTCAGTTATAGGTGATTCAGGGCTGTAGTTAAAAGGCGGAATTTCAGCAGGTTTCCAAGCACCAAAATATTTTTCAATGGTAGCTACTGCATGGTCATAATCAAAGTCACCTGATAGACAGATAGCCACATTGTTAGGGCGATAGTAGGTATAAAAATAGTTTTCAATATTGACCATGGAAGGATTCTTGAGGTGTTCTCCTTCGCCTATAGTGGTTTGTGTGCCATAGGTATGATTTTTCCAAAGTCCCTTATATATGGCTTGCCAGGATTTTCGGTTGTCATTATCCGCACCTCTATTAAATTCCTCATATACTGTTTCTAATTCTGTATGAAATAATCTTAGTGTAAGGGCTTGAAAACGCTCAGACTCGAGCTTTGCCCATTTTTCTAATTCATTAGCAGGAATATCATTGATATACACTGTTTTCTCATTGGAAGTATAGGCATTAGTTCCCTTGCCCCCTATGGAACTAATCATTTTATCATACTCATTTGGTATGGCATATTTCGATGCTTCGTAGGATGTAGAATCTATGAGCTGATAAATGCGTTTTTTTTCTTCAGGGTCGTTCGTTTTGCGATGCGCCTCGTAAAGATCGCTGATCTGCTTGAGCAATTCTTTTTCCTTTTCCCAGTTTAGGGTGCCTATGTTAGGGGTGCCCTTAAAGACCATGTGTTCTAGGTAGTGGGCTAGCCCAGTGGTTTCTTTAGGGTCGTTCTTAGATCCCGCTTTGACCGCTATATAGGTCTGAATACGCGGTTCAGTCTTAGCTAAGGTGAGATAGACCTTGAGCCCATTAGGGAGGGTGTATATTCTGGTTTTCAGTGGATCACCTTCCACTGTTTCATAGGGATAGGACTTTTCATTGCCAGTGGCACTGAGTCCTAAAGGGATAAAGAGAGCAGATAATAACATTAGCAAAAAAAAATGTTTGTTTATCATAAATATTAAAAAATTAAAAATCTATACGGAGGTCTAAGACTTCATTGAGTTTCAATAATTGGGGATTGACTTTGAGCATTAATTGTAAGCGATCCTTAGGGTTCATAAAACGAGGATGATTGGACTCATCATCATCTGTAGCTACTACTGTCACTACTGGAATTATATCCTCTACATCCGTTAGGGTGGTGAGCAGTTCACGAAAGCCACTCATTTCCTTGTCAATTATAGCTTTGTGCATAGCTGCCTTAACTTCAAAAATTATTTGATTATCCAGCAGGGTAGGCTGGTAGGCATGGCACACATTTCTAATACTTTCTGAGGCGATGTTCTGAATATGATTTTTCCATTCATTGCCTAATAGCTCATTGGTAAGGCTGAGTTTTTCTTTTTCCTCCTCGATATCATCTTCTAAGGCTGAAAAGAGATTGATCTTCACCGTCTTGCCATAGTTAGGCGGTGCTTGTTCTTGAATCAGTTTGGATGCTGGCGCTTGTGCGGCTTGATAGGAATCAGTAACCGATTTAGCGGGCATTTTTTCCGCCTTAGGCGGCTTGGGGTTATTAGCAGTCGCATCGGGATTTCCCGTTACTGCATGTGGCTTTGAAGATTTTCCGAAAGCAGGCAGCAAGGGCCTAGCTTCCGGCATCTTAAAAGGGATCTTGAGCACCTCCTGGGCATAAGCGAGTTTGAGCAAGCATAATTCTATTTCTAGCCGCTTATTTTCACTGGTTCGGTATTGCTGGCCACATTGATTGACGATATTCAATCCGGTGACTAAAAAAGATGGTGAGATAATCTTAGCCTGTTCACCATAGCGTACTCTCAGCTTTTCGCTCACTTCTAACAATTTTAGCGTTTCAGGTAGCTGCAATACGTATAAGTTGCGAAGATGTTGCCCTAGCCCCTCGAGAAAAATATCGCCTGGGAATCCTTTTTTTAATATCTCATCGAATGTGAGTAAGGCCTCACCCGTGTTTTGAGCGATGAGTGCTTCGGTAATACGAAAATAATAATCGTAATCGAGTACGTGTAGGTTTTTTAATACATCATTGTAAAAAACACCATCAGGGGAGAAAGAGGCAAGTTTATCAAAAATTGAAAGGGCATCGCGCATGGCACCATCGGCTTTTTCAGCTATGAGATGGAGTGCCTCCTCATCCGTCTTAATAGACTCCTTAGCGGCGATACTGCGCAGGTGGGCAACCATATCAGCGATACTCATCCTGTTAAAATCATATATCTGGCACCTAGATAGGATGGTCGGTATGATTTTGTGTTTTTCAGTAGTAGCTAGTATAAATACGGCGTGCGCAGGGGGCTCTTCTAAGGTCTTGAGAAATGCATTAAAAGCTGCTTGAGAGAGCATGTGCACCTCGTCGATAATATACACCTTGTACTTGCCTAGCTGAGGGGCATAGCGCACCTGATCGGCCAGCAGTCGAATGTCATCTACACTGTTATTAGAGGCTGCATCGAGTTCAAAAATATTAAAAGAAGCACCCTCTAAGAAAGTACGACAAGGCTCGCAAGTGCCACAGGCATCGAAGTCCGCGGTAGGCTTTTCACAATTAATTACCTTAGCCCATATACGTGCACAAGTAGTTTTGCCGACTCCACGCGGGCCACAAAATAGAAAAGCCTGAGCCATCCTTTTTTGTGAAAGTGCGTTTTTCAAAGTCGTGGTAATATGATCCTGACCGATAACATCTTCGAATCGCCCAGGCCGGTATTTTCGTGCTGATACTATATAATTTTCCACCGGTGCAAGTTACTATTTTTTAAGAATTGTAGGACTAGGATGTAAAAGTTAAAAAATCGAAACAAGCTAGGGAAAGTCTAAACTTAGACAATGGAGCAGGTTTTTTCGATTAGGGCGAATCCCCTTATCCTTTCACAAGCTCAGGATAAGGGGTCGGGCTATTACAGGCTACGCTATCGCTTCGGTCAGTCTAATGGGCTAGCTTAGGCTAGCCCATTAGACTGACTAAACCTTTCATATCCCTTTCGCATGGCAGTCGGTTACTATAACTAAAATCTCTAATACTTACCTTTAAGGTGAAAAGTTGGCTAAATAATATTTTCCTGTGCTAGGAAAAATATTTCCCCAATCTAAATAGA
>CAYZQX010000284.1:0-5907 GCA_964480615.1 uncultured Chitinophagales bacterium
AATTCAGTAGCTTAAACTTGATACGCAATATGTACCATCTTAGGGGGATACACAGTAATTGTATTGTTCATTCCCAAAAATTAAGGACAAAAAAAAGCCGAACCACAAGAATGAGGTTCGGCTGATAACTTATATCTTTTAATTATATCTTACATCATCCCGTCCATACCGCCACCTGGCATACCGTGACCGTGACCTGCGCCTGCATCTTCTTTAGGCTTGTCCACGATTACACATTCTGTAGTGAGCATCATAGAAGCGATAGAAGCGGCATTTTCCAATGCAACACGTGTTACTTTAGCAGGATCTATAACACCCGCTTTTAGCAACTCTTCATATACTTCAGTACGGGCATTGAAACCAAAATCTTTTTTGCCTTCACGCACTTTTTGGATAACTACTGAACCTTCAAGACCAGCATTTTCTACGATGGTACGTAGTGGTGATTCTAATGCGCGACGCACTATTTCGATACCTGTTTTCTCATCTTCATTGTCAGCTTTTACGGACGCTAAAGAATCTTGACAACGGATATAAGCAACACCACCCCCCGGTACAATACCTTCTTCTACTGCGGCGCGTGTAGCGTGTAATGCATCATCCACACGGTCTTTCTTTTCCTTCATCTCGATTTCTGATGGAGCACCTACATAGAGAACTGCCACACCACCTGAAAGCTTAGCAAGACGCTCCTGAAGCTTTTCCTTATCGTAATCAGAGGTTGTAGTTTCTATCTGTGCTTTTATTTGATTTACACGTGCTTTGATATCGTCTTTTTTGCCTTTGCCGCCTACGATGGTTGTGTTATCCTTATCGATTGTTACGGTATCACACTTGCCGAGCATTTCCACGCCAGCTTGATCTAATTTGTAACCTCTTTCTTCAGATATTACAGTACCACCTGTAAGGATGGCAATATCTTCGAGCATAGCCTTGCGACGATCACCAAATCCTGGTGCCTTAACAGCAGCTATGCGCAAGGTGCCACGTAACTTGTTAACAACTAATGTTGCAAGTGCTTCTCCATCTACATCTTCAGCGATGATAAGCAATGGACGTCCTGTCTGTGCTACTTTCTCTAACACCGGTAATAATTCCTTCATTGTAGAAACCTTCTTATCATAGATAAGTAAGTAAGGATTTTCTAACTCAGCTTCCATAGACTCTGCATTGGTAACGAAGTATGGTGATATATAACCACGATCAAACTGCATACCTTCTACAACCTCCACATAAGTGTCGATACCTTTAGCTTCTTCTACAGTAATTACACCTTCTTTGCCTACTTTAGTCATCGCATCGGCGATCATTGTTCCTACAGTAGCATCGTTATTAGCAGAGATTGTACCTACTTGTTCAATTTTCTTATTGTCATTACCGATCTTAACACTCATCTTGCCTATCGCCTCAACAACAGCTGAAACAGCCTTGTCAATACCACGCTTTAGATCCATCGGATTCGCACCAGCAGCAAGTGATTTAAGACCTGATGTGATGATTGATTGTGCTAATACAGTAGCGGTAGTAGTACCATCGCCCGCTGCATCAGCAGTTTTAGATGCTACTTCGCGAAGCATTTGTGCACCCATATTCTCAATTGCGTCTTCAAGCTCTATTTCTTTAGCTACTGTTACACCATCCTTAGTGATCGCAGGTGCGCCAAACTTTTTCTCTATAACCACATTGCGTCCCTTAGGACCTAAGGTCACTTTTACAGCTCCCGCTAATGCATCCACACCGCGCTTTAAGCGCTCACGTGCATCAACATCATACTTAATAATCTTTGCCATATTAATTTAATTTTAATGATTTAATTTTTTGTTGGATATTAAAAATACTTGATCCTGTTTTTTTGGTTTGAAAGAAAAAACAATAAACTTTTTAGAAAGACATTTGCAGTTTAAAACTGTCTGTTGCAAGTGAAAAATAACGGTGAAAACCAAGCACGTCTATCAGTAACTGGATAATGAAACTAAATGCAATGGTTTTTTTATTTTCTTAGATTGGTCGCTAGGGAAAATTAATTGTAATATCAATATTCTTTTGATCATTTAATTTTCTCACCTACAGAGGAGTGATTCAAACTTTGCGCCAATTGAAATTACGGGTTATTTTTTTTAGTCACCTGCGTGCACAGCCAATTAATACTAGATAATGGCGAAAATATCAGATTCGCGCATAATCAATACTTCTTCCCCTTCGAGGTTGATTTCAGTACCTGCATACTTGCCATACAATACAGTATCACCTACTTTTACGTTCATAGGTTCATCTTTCTTGCCTGTTCCTACAGCTAGTATAGTACCACGCTGTGGTTTCTCTTTTGCTGTGTCAGGGATAATGATGCCTGAAGCGGTTTTTTCTTCAGCAGCAGCCGGTTTTACGATCACACGGTCAGCTAATGGTTTGATGTTAACTTTCTTTGCCATATAATAAAAGGTTTAATTGAATTATAAAATAATTATACTACAGTTCTATCATAAGTTGTGCCAGCCAGTTTTATCTGTCAATTAGGCCATAAGTTCTGCCAAATATGAAATTGCGGACAATAAACCTGTCAAAATTACAGAAGCAAGGATTACAGGCGCGTATTGAAATGGCCTATTCGGATCGCCATTAGCGGGATTCCAACCATTTAGCCCAAGGAGCAATAAGTGTATTGTCTTTGTTCTACCAGTACAAGGTAATGAGGTGGAGGCTGTACTAAGCTGCTTAGCTATTAAGGCTAATAGCAATAAATGCCAGCGTTAGTAAGCGATAGATCACCTAAGAAGGCTATCATTTCAATCTGTGGTAAAGGCAATAGCTTTTATACCATCAAGATACAATATTTCGGCGTTTATTTGTCACCCTTGGTTTCTGTGGCTTCTTCGGTATCGGCAACAGGAGCCTCTGGCTTGGTGGGTTCTTGCTCGTTGGCTGTTAGGTCTGGGTACAGGGGTTTGTATTCCTCTTGTGGGGTATTAGCGGGGCTGGATTGGGAGGTGTTCGTTGCTGTTTCCCCTTCTTCCGCGGGTTTAAATTGCAAATATTTGCGGGCGGTGGCATTTTGCTCTGGGATATCAGGCTCCTCTATTTTTCGCAGGATTTCAGCGGTAATAGGGGCTATGGTAACGATTCTATTAGCTTGACGCTGGACGATCTCTTCAAATAGATTGCGCACCACCCGCGCATTGCCAAATCCCTTGTAGCGATTTTCATAAAACTCATCTAGGATAAAACTTAGTTTGTCCTCTGCATCGGGGCTCAGCTCAAAATCCGCCTTGCTGGCAAATCTTTTAAATATGGCTAGGAGCTCACCACCGGTATAATGATCGAAAAAATAGAAGCGATTGAATCTGGATTCTAGCCCAGGGTTGCTCTGTACGAAGGTACGCATCTCATCGGTATATCCAGCCGCTATTACTACTAAATTTTCGCGATGATCTTCCATCCTTTTTAGTAGAATTTCTATGGCCTCCGAACCGAAATCCTTTCCTCCTTCGCCTTTGTTGAGTGAGTAGGCTTCGTCGATAAAAAGTACTCCGCCTAGGGATGTTTTAACCACCTCGTCCACCTTAATAGCTGTTTGGCCCACATAGCCTGCAACTAATCCAGCTCTATCGGTTTCTATAAGCTGACCTTTATCTAAGTAACCTAGATGCTTAAATATTCTGGCAACTAACCTAGCTACAGTTGTTTTTCCTGTGCCAGGAGGGCCACTAAAAACGCTGTGGAGGCTTGGAATAGTTCCAGCCATACCTTGTTCTAAGCGCATTTTATGTACGGTTAGCAGGTTGGCAAGGCTTTTTATTTCCTTTTTGATGGAATCGAGTCCTACCAGTCCTTCTAGTTCACTCAGTACATTTTCGAGGGTTTCATCCTTTGGGGCTTCAGTTTGTTTTACGCCAAATAGATTTTTCTTGGGATTGTTAGCAAGATTCCATATAGTTCTCAATAGTTCTTCCTCTTCGGCATTTACCTCCCCATCGGCCTTAACCAGCAAGGACGCATAGCGATACAAACCAGTACTGACGGCCGAAAAAGCGGGATGCTCAGTCCTAATGAGTATGGATGGCGTAAGCAACTCATCGTTGTATTTTTCATCCAGTTTGAACAATTGGATGCCCACTATCTTTTTTATATTTTCCTCAAATCCATTTTGAAAAACCATTTGATTGAGACGGGGTAGGGCAATGCCTTTTGCCATGTCAGTACCTGAATTTAGTCTTTCAAAAAAATAAGCGAGGATGAATTTTTGTTTTTTGTAAAGCTCTTCGTTCTCCGATGGTTTTATCTTTTTAAAGATGGAGATAAGATCGTGAAGAATCACATGGTTAGCCCTGAACTGGTCCTTTAGCTCTGGTGACTGATTCATCGCATTTAGTGCTTGTAAAAAATCAGGATCTTCATTGAGTTCCTTCAGCAGTTTATCCCATTGCTCACCCTCTTTTTGCAATGCTTCTATCATATCACGGTCTATTAATAAATCGAGCTCTGCTTCCTCTGATCTGAAATATTTTTCTACAAATGTTTTTAAGTCTTTTTTCTTTTGTTCAGGCTCTTCGGCATTGAGTTTTGCAATTAATTCTTTTAACTTCAGCATGATATTAGAGTCGGGATGCATAAAACCTTTAGGCCAATTATTTTCATCGAGCAAACTTACCGAATCTAGTAGCTCAATATGCTTTGTACCATCTTCTTGGTTATAATATATTTTTTTGTCAGTGATAATAAATCCAGAATTGATATTCGCTTCCGATAAGTCATAGAGTAAAAATATTTCTTCCTTGCTTAAGTCTAAGCCTTTGAATTCGGTTGACAATCGTGGAATGGTCATAAATGGAATTTTTCCTAGTGCATACATATTATGCGCTTTTAGTTCCTCAGCGGAAAACAATTCGGCTATACACTTTTCCAATTTATTTTTTGAGATCATGGATTGACTATTTTGACGGTAAAAATGCAGTTTTTTTTGCAATTGTGACAGAATGATTTTTAAGAACTATAACATTGTATCAAATAAAGAATAGGTAGGTTAATTAGTAAGTAAGGAATCATAAAGACAACAATATTTTGGGCGATGCCTCCGGCCCAGGCTATTCAGGGCTTCGCTAGCGCTCCGGTACAGGGCTGGCAGCCTTACGACATTATAGAATAAAAGCAATTGAAAGCCTGCCAGCCCTGTACTAAACCCTTACTATCCTTATCGCAAATACAGCAAAAAAATACGGATACAAAAAGGTTCCTGCATAGATTATTTCAATTCTTTTTCTAAAATAGCTTATAGATTTGCATAATTTGCATTTAAAGAAAAGTCACATAATCCGCTTATTAATCGTTACAGTGAATTAGAATATATTGCATTGTATAATGTGAATATCGAATCGAATATCAACTGATCAATTCATGCTAATAAGAAGTGTAAAGATGCTGAAATATTATACGATTTTTAGGTAGTTATAGAAAGAGATATTAGGAGTTAATAGGAATCTTGTTGCATGGGTTTATTTTATACTTGATAACTGAATGCTAGATTTAATTTTTTGACCTTAATCATCTGAAAATAGACGCTGGACGCTGGACACTAGACTTAATGTTGTTCCAATCACAAAAAAATTAGTTTCGTAAATCTTAAATCGGTAATCCTATTATAGACGCTGGACTTAGTCCAATCCCTGCAATAAGCCTCAGGGTTGTAAATCTTAAATCGTAAATCGCGTTAGCCTATCGTTAATCGCGCAGCCAGCGATAGGGATGCGGAATGGTTTAGTCTTGTCCACTGAATCCCTTCACGATAGCGCTTAAAAGCGCGGATGCTGATAGGCTAGGTAGTTTTTTTGTGGATAAGATAAAAAAGGATTCATTGGACAAGACCGAAACGTAGTGCAGCCTGGAGCAGCCCGGGCCTTTAGGCATCGCCATAAT
>CAYZQX010000285.1:0-5903 GCA_964480615.1 uncultured Chitinophagales bacterium
TTTAGTAATGGATATTAAAGGTGATTTTAGCGGTATTGCTGCTTGTGGCAAATCGAATGCTAAAATCGAAGAACGTCATCAAAAAATTGGTTTACCATACAGTGAAGATCAGTTTAAGTCAGAGCTGCTCTCTATCTCTGCAGAACCAGGGGTAAAACTCAAAGCCACTGTGTCAGAATTTGGCCCTGTTTTATTTAGCAAAATACTTGGTGTAAATGAAACTCAAGAAGGTATAATTACGGTAATATTTCGCTATTGTGATTTAAAAAAATTGCCTTTACTGGACTTGAAAGATTTTAAGAAAGTGCTCAATTTCATAGGAAATGAAGGAAAGGAAGAAATTGAAGCAGAGTTTGGCGCTATGTCCTCAGTATCACTGGGTACCATCCTGCGCAAAGTAGTAGAATTAGAACAACAAGGAGCTGATAGCTTTTTTGGAGAGCCATCATTCGATGTGGAGGATCTTATGCGCATGGATGAAAATGGTCGCGGTATCATAAATATTATCAGACTAGGAGATATTCAGGACAAGCCTAAAATGTTTAGTACTTTCATGCTTTGCCTATTGGCGGAGATCTACAATAGTTTTCCTGAAGAAGGTGATTTGGATCGTCCTAAATTAGTATTGTTTATTGATGAAGCGCATTTGATATTTAATGAAGCCAGCAAGGCCTTAATGGATCAAATAGAAACCATCATTAAGCTTATACGTTCTAAAGGAGTAGGCATATTCTTTTGCACACAGAATCCACAAGATATTCCCGATGCAGTACTCAGTCAATTGGGTATGAAAGTACAGCACGCACTAAGGGCATTTACAGCTAATGATCGCAAAGCGATAAAGCGCACATCAGAAAACTATCCGTTATCTGATTTTTATAAGACGGATGAACTACTTACTGCAATGGGTATAGGCGAATGTTTAGTGACGGTATTGGATGAGAAAGGCCGTCCAAGCCCACTTGCCCACACCCTATTGCGTGCACCTCGAAGCAGGATGGATGTCCTAACGGATGGTGAAATTTCTTACATAGTTGATGCCTCACCGCTGGTTAAGAAATATAATAAAATAATTGATAGAGAAAGTGCTTATGAAATACTTACCGCGAAGATAGAAGCCGCACAAGCAGAAGCAGCTGAACAAGAAGAAGAAAAGAAAGAAAGCAAATCCACAACAAAAACCACTAAAGAAAAATCAACACTGGAAAAAATGACTTCTAACCCAATGGTCAAATCAGTTGGTAATACATTAGTGAGAGAAGTCACTCGTGGATTACTGGGTGTATTAGGGATTAAGTCATCTTCCTCTTCAAGGAAAAAATCGAGTTGGTTTTAAAAGTATTGGATGCACTGGAAAGCAATGGCTATTTGCACAACATCATTGTCCGTTAACTAATTTATTAATGCTATTGGCTTGAATTGTGTATGTTAGGATTGAAAATACGATCGCATTTTATTTTACCCTAACAATTAAAATTATTAAATAGCCGCATAGTAATTATAGCTTGCTGTATAAGTCAAAAATAGTTGACTATGGCGATGCCTTACAGGCCCGGGCTATTCGTTCCTATCTTTTAGGAGGCGGAATTTTACGATCATTAATTATTATACTCATACTGATCATAACACCCATTAAATCTACCGCGAGCCGATGGCCTCCTAAAAGGATATCCACTGCTATCCCTATCGCTTTTTTGCGATTAAAAATTCCAGATATTCAATCCACGATTCTGATGCTTTATACATTGAGTAATCCATTTCTTGAATCCATCATATTTTGTATAAGAAACATCGCTTCTATACTGAAATTATTAGTATAAGCCTTTATTACAAGGAGGTGCAGCTTTCGCTGGGTGAAATTGGTATATATAGTATTCAAAACCATTAGGAACTATGGATATGCTAGCTATTGAGCATTAGCCCATAAGATATTTATCACCTTTTTCCAAGGACAATAGAACATATTTAATTGAAATGCTTCTAATGAAATTAGTCTTATAGTCGATACTTATGTGAGATTATTTGATGTATTTAGTTTATAGTGTATGGAATACCAACATATATACGCTGCAGCGATTAATAAAGGCAGACTAACAGTGCGGTAGCGCACTAGTGTCCCCAAATTATCGACAAGCAATCCCAAAAAGAACCAGTGAACAAGCCATATTGCTACAAATGGCCATACAAGTTTTGAAACTTCTTTAGATAGAAGTAGACACCCCAATAAACCAATGCTGATAATTAATATAATCAGACCTTCTAAAGAAGATATTAATTTAATATAATGGCCAAAATTTAATACCCCTGGGGCCACAAATACATTGTAAACAATGTATGGAAAGGCAAGTATAAATTCATAAGGCGTGCTTATAGCCGGCAAATATAATTTTTGCACACTGGGTACGTCATAAAACAATGCTTGCGTTTGATGTATTTTAGTAAATAAATTATTAGATGGGCTGTATAAGAATTGAATATAAAATAGGCTGAATAATAGCAGTACTATGGGAATCATATACTTTCTAATAGGCGTAATTTTTCGCTGTTCAAGCCAATATATAAGGCAACCTAAAAACACAACTGGCAGGAGAAATGACCTCAATCTAAATAGCAAAAATCCAAAAAATACAATGCCAATAATATATCTAAAGTGGCGGATAAAAACTTGATAAAAGCAATAAAGCAAAGCGGTTATAAGAAAAAATGCAATACCATCCTTATGTGCGCCGCCTAGCCAAAAAGCAATACCTGGCCATAAACAAAGTAAAACAAATAAATACTTGGTTGATATTCCTAATACAGCATTGATAAGCTTACAAAGCAAATAGATTCCAATTAAATTGATCATTGCAAATGCAAGACAATGGATATAGTAATTGCCAAAGCTGATAGGCATTAGGAAGCTGTGAATCCTTACTATAAAATAGCTGGAATAGTTATACCAAAATTTCATAGGCTTCGCGTAAGGGACTAGAAATTCCCAAATTGGCCTAACATTATTAGGACCGAAAACGAGCATTAAGTAATGGCTAATATCCGTATGTATGCTGCCATATACTATTTTAGCCTCCTCGAAATAATTCCAAGTGTCACTGCCATAATACCTCGATTTGTGTATCCATCCATATACACAAGACATAGCAACTTTATACAAGAATAGTCCTACTAGTGTGATGCTGGATATCCCTAAGGAACTATACCATCTCGACCTATACAAATAATAACATAGCAAGCAAGTATAGGCAATAAATAGTAAATAGGATAAGTCCATAGTTTAGAACGAGATACAAAAATATGATTTAATTATTAAATTAGTAAATTAATAGCTAAATAACTATTGCGACTAGGTCTATTTTTATACTTGTCAAAAAGGAAATTATGTTTTCCATTTCAGTAGTCACATTGTCAAAAAATAAATTTCACAAATAACAAAATCACCATATAGGAGCTGTTGTGTTACTCATAAATATCCTTTCTATGTCCAAGGTCAATGACAGCTACCAAAAGGACATCATCAAAAATATCATAGATAATGTTTAATCTGCCACACGAATACGATAACCGTCTCTTCCTTTTAATTTTTTGTAGCCAGCAGGATGTGGATTATCGGCTAGGCTGTAAATAGCTTCCTTGATATTGGAATAATACGGCTCATTGATTTTTTCAAGAGCTTTAATGGCTCGTTTTCTTAAGGTTACATTATAACCCATTACTTCGCTTTGCGTTTAGCTTCAATCATTTTAAAAGCATCATCAATGGGGAAAGCAGGCTCATTGGATTTTTTGGCTTCGTCATAAAGCTTTATATCTTCCAACTCTTCTAACTCTTCCAGAATGGCTTTAAAATCCTTCATGGTAAGTACAACAGATATTTTATTACCTGCGTTGTCGGTGATGTATTGCGGTTGTATTGTAAGCATATCAAATTTTTTTTACTGCAAGGTTTTGTTCAAAGAAAGTCTGAAAATTGTTTTCATTAGCATACAGTCAATAATACAATGGACTGCAATTTTATCTTCATAATCCAGTTGCGAATTCAACTGTACTTTTTCATTAGCTGTTTTGTTTTCCTACTTTACCTCTTTACCCTGATTATTGTTTGGGTACACAAGTTTATCAATATTAAGCTCGAAGTAATTAACCAGCATATCAATGACCTCAATCCCTGATTCTCTTTCGCCCTTTTCCATTTTGGAAAAGTTGAAAGGAAGTACTCCAACTGCATCGGCTGCTTCCTTTTGTATCAATCTACGTTCTTGACGGATGTTATTTTGTTTTTCACTCTATCCGTACCGAACAAAGAATGTAACGGCACAAAGTTAGTCATTTTGTCCTAAAAATACAATATTATTAACGATATGGAATTTTATACTTGTAAAAAAAGAAATTATGTTTTCCGTTTCAGTTGTAACAATCTCGAAAAATAAATTTCACAATGGAAATTTCGCATATCATAGATCAGTTTGGCATCCCATCGGTACTTACCTACTACGACATCCGCCTCAATCGCAACAAAATGGTATGCTGACACCTCCTCCGTAATAAATACCAGCTTATGAAGGGTTACCTCTAGACCAACACTTTATTTTGTTTCTGTGGCAATTGTAAGATGAATAGTAAAAAACAGATACTATTTAGTTAATACAAAACAAAGAAAATGTAAACAAACACGAAGTCATCAAAAAGAACAATCATAGATGAATGAAAGCATACATTGAGAATAAACAAAACCCATCATCTAACACGAAAACCGAACAGAAATATCAACCAAACTAAAATACAACCTGTAAAAGCAGTAGCAAATCCAAAGTCTAAACAGAAAGCCGCATTATTTTTCACTTGAAAAATCAATTGAAATGTCAAGATGAAGAAAAAATAAAGGTAACTTTGCAGTCGAATGAAAAAATTAATTAACCTATTTATTTTACTTTTTTGGGCAGGCAATTGCTTCGCCAATACTGCTGATTTTTTAGGTCTAAAGGAAGTAGTAGCCTTCAAGAGTGGAGTTGATAATAAGGCCCACAGTGCTGAAAAATTAGAAGGTTCAGAAAGTGGATCTGTGAACGGTGCAATGAGCGGAGTAGTTTATGTGGCCATAGATGACGAAAATCCCTCAAAAATAAATCATAATAATGGGTATCCAAAATACAATGAAGGAGGCATTTTATTATGGATAAAAAAATGAGGCATTTAATCAGATGCTTTATATTTGGATTTATGATTGTTTGGCTTTTTTGCAATTATTGCCAAGCACAAATTCAAGAAAACCCGAGACAACCATTTGAAAGTGAAAATGAAATCATTTCCTGGGGTGATCTCCAACATGGCTTTGGACTTGATACAATCAATTTAAATATTGAAGGAATGGAGTTAATTATTCAATTCGGTAATTATTTTCACGGCGAAAAATATAATTCAATTTATGTTTATTTAAAAAATTCAATAAATTTATAGAATTTAATTTGCGTGAGACATACATATACGAGTGAAGTATTTACTAAGTTAGATGAGGACTGTAGAGAATCGATATTCGTGTCGGAATCAGGAAAAAAATTAATGATTATTCCGTATGAAATCTTACACCTTGATTTTGAAAGAGCAGATTACTAAAGGTGATAACATCTGTTTAAACCTGATAATAACCTAACTTTAATGAGAAAGAATTGTGAATAATTTGGCACTTCCTAGTAATGGATTCAATGCTTTTTATAATGAAGTAGCTGAAACCAATCAATTTTGAATTGAAATTATAATGTCATTTCTATGAAAAAAAATAATTTAGTTAGTTTATGAAACACACACTAATACTGTTGATAGGACTGCTAATAGCAGCCCATGCTATTAGCGCTCAAACCCGCTACTACTGCTACGATGCGGCGGGAAACCGCGTAGCTAAATCCTCAT
>CAYZQX010000286.1:0-5896 GCA_964480615.1 uncultured Chitinophagales bacterium
CCGAAAGCCCGCCACCTCAGTACCGAAGCGACAGCGTAGCCCCGCATAGCCCGGGCCTTTAGGCATCGCCATCCTAAAAAGTATTTATCGCTATTTTCTAATCATTGAAAACCCATACTCATCAATATATCGCACCTTATTTTTTTGTACTGCAATTATTAATAATAGCACAAGCACATAATCTAATACAACTACATCGTACATCGTATATCAGACAACTCAGGTTGTTCAATATCTTATATGCACAAGGTGCTGCAAAGCAAGTTATGGAAACTGTGGAAACTGCTTAAAGTCAGGCATTCGTTTTTCTAAGAACGCATTCTTACCTTCTTGTGCTTCAGCGGTAAGGTAATACAACAAGGTTGCATTTCCAGCAAGTTCCATAATGCCATGCTGTCCATCTAATTCCGCATTCAATGACATCTTAATCATACGTACAGCAAGCGGACTCCTCAGCATTATCATCTTACACCATTCCACTGTTTCATCTTCTAGTTTTTCAAGTGGCACCACCTTATTGACCATACCCATATCCATCGCTTCCTGCGCTGTATATTGCTTACACAAGAACCAGATTTCTCTAGCCTTTTTTTGTCCTACATGACGTGCTAGATAGGATGATCCAAAACCCCCATCGAAGCTGCCTACCTTAGGCCCTGTTTGACCAAACAATGCGTGTTCAGCAGCAATCGTAAGGTCACATACCACGTGCAATACGTGACCACCACCGATGGCATACCCATTGACCATCGCAATGACAGGTTTGGGCAATGATCGAATAAGTTTATGTAGGTCTAATACATTGAGTCGTGGCACACCTGCATCATCGATGTAACCGCCTACTCCTTTGTAGTTTTGATCTCCTCCACTGCAAAATGCTTTATCACCCTCGCCAGTAAGAATCACTGTATATATATCTTGTCGCTCTCTACAAAGTTGGAAAGCGTCAATCATCTCTTTATTGGTCTTAGGCGTAAATGCATTGTAATATTTCGGCCTATTGATTGTCACCTTTGCAATTCCCTCGAACAGCTCAAACTTTATCTCTTCATATTCCTTAATGGTTTCCCAAACTCTTGAACTCATAACAATAATTTTTTTTGAGCACAAAAATAAGACAATATAATGATCCACATAAATAGTTTATGCCATTTAGGATTCGCTATTATTGATTGATGATTTTGAGCTTCGCTGCAACTGTTTATTAAAGTCCAATATTCGGTTTCTATTTTATCTTGTCCTATACCTGTTATCGCCTTGCGATCACTCTAGTTTTCATTGCAAAATCACTTAGACCAGTATCCTATGTCACCTGTCCAGTATTCATAATCAGCTATTACATTTTCAAGTCAATCAGAGGCTATATAACAGTTCACCGAACTATATCTGATCACCCTAATTTGATTATTCTAAAAAGTTCTTTTAATGCTTTGCTGCTTACACCACCATCCGTTTTTACTTCTAATATTTTTGGTTTTACTTCATCATTAAAAAAATCAACTAAGGCTTGGTCAAGGGCAGATTCATCTAGTGCTAATGTGTATTCTATATCAAATGATTTGGCTTTATCGGCTATTGAATTTTTATGATGTGTTGTAAAATATTTTTCTACAATATTATTGTCAAGGGCATTAGGTCCATCAATAATGCTAAATATATTCCCCCCTTCATTATTAATCACAATTATTCTAAAACTTAGATTATGGATATATGGATTCCACAAGGCATTATTATCGTGAAAAAATCCCAGGTCACCGATCACTAATAGAGTTGGCAATTCACTCCCCACACAAGCACCTAATGCCGTACTCATAGCCCCATCAATGCCCCCTACGCCTCGATTGCCATAAGATACATTATCGGCATGCAGTGGTACTAAGCAAGAATAGCGCACTGGTGTACTATTGCCCCATTGCAATAAGTATGGATGCGGAATATGTTTTGCGATAATGGCATAAGCTTTGAGATCACAAAATGGTATAGATTTAATGTGTTCCTCTTTCAGTGATTTTATGTGGTCTAATCGCTGGATAAAAGGCTTTGAATAGCCGATATCTTTATTGGGCAGCATGGGCAACAAAGCAGTCAATAATTCCTTTGGATTAGCGGCTATCATCATCGTAAGCGCTTGATAAGTGTCAGGCGATTGATTGCCCTCATCTATATGCCAGTGTGCCTTAGGGCGATGGGTTCTAAATAGGGTCTTAATTTTTTTTGATACCACAAAACCACCTATACTAATCAGTAAGTCAGGTGCAAATCGCGCATAATGATCATCGCCAAAAGATTCTAACAACAAGTCAATTTCCGAAATAAAATTTGTGCTGTGTAAGTTCGATGTTGATTCAGTGAGTATCAAAACATCTTTGTGTAATACCAATTCATCTAAGAGGCTTGTTAATTGCTTATCAGGGTGATTGAGGCCTATGATGAGCATAACTTTTGGGTGCTGGTTATAGGCTTCTACGAGTACATTCAATTGATTAGTTGACAACCTCTTGGGTGGGTACATAGTATCTATAATTTTAACAACCGGCAGCCCTTGTTCTTCGTGTTTTGCTGCTCTATACAATGGCTCACTCATAGGAATATTAAGATGCACAGGACCCATTGCATCGGCTAAGCTAGCGTTAATGGCTTCATTCGAAACACGGTCATTGTACCACATATCATCAGCTTGCGCAGATGACTTAAGCTCATAGCTCGCTTTTACATAATTGCTAAATACATTTGTTTGATTGATGGTTTGCATATCTAATTGATCCACCCATTCTTTGGGTCTATCCGCGGTAAGGAGCAGTAATGGAATGCGCTGATAGTAAGCTTCAGCCACAGCCATAGAATAATTCAGTACAGCTGTGCCAGAGGTACATACTAGGGCTACAGTATGCTTAGTCTGCTGTGCAATCCCCAATGCAAAATGTGCTGCTGATCTTTCATCAATAATCTGGTATTTATGTATCTCATCGTATTCTTCAAATGCTAGTATCAGGGGCGCACAGCGCGAACCAGGTGAAAAAACTACATGCTTTATCCCTTTTTTTACACATATCGCCGCAAGCCGCCTAATGGAAATTTTATCTGTAATCATGAGCACACAAAGGTAAGCTATCGCCCCGAATTCATTCAATTCTCGAACCAAAAGAACGCAAATTAATTCCTTGCATTTGCAAACTGCTTACCAAGCGAAGACTACTTGTCATTGCAGCCATTTCAATGGGCAAGTAAGTAGATAAGCCATCCTACATAAAACAATGATAGCAGAGTATAATATGATGCGAATACAATCCTTTTAAATGTGTCACCATTACTAATTAAGACAAATAAGTGCCACCCTAAAATTTATCAGCTTGCAAGCCCTAACAACTGACTGGACAATCATAATAATGAAAATTTATCTTCTTATTAATCCTGGTGCTAATGTACAAGAGACACCGTGTAATATAGGGTGCCGTTGCACAACACACAAAGATTATTCAGTCCCAATATATTCGCTATCTTTACCTAAAATTGAATAAAAAGATGATTGATCTCAGGATGGTTATAAAAAAATATATTTCAGTGATAGGCCGTATAATTATTATTCTCTTTATCCTTTTAATTGGCCTCAATAGCCCCCTAACACTCACCTCCCAAGAAGAGAAAAAAGAGCCATTGAAACTAACACTACCCGAACCTGTATCCATGGATAAGTCAGTGAGGATCAATGGCACTACAATTGATTACAATGTCACTACAGGCTATCTCACCCTAGAAGGGGAATATGGTGATGACCAAGCACATATTTTTTACACAGCCTATCGCAAGAAAAATGGTGGTGAATCTATTACCACTCGACCTATCACTTTTTCTTTCAATGGTGGCCCTGGATCTTCATCCGTGTGGCTCCATCTCGGCATACTAGGACCACGTAGAGTACTTATGCAAGATGATGGTCAATCCATCGCACCTCCCTATAAATTAGTTGACAATGAATATTCATGGTTAGAAGAAACTGATTTAGTATTCATTGATCCAGTGAGTACGGGATATAGCCGTGCTGCTGAAGATAAAAAAGCTAAGGAGTACCATGGCTACAATAAAGATATAGAAAGTGTAGGCGAATTTATAAGGAGATACATCAGTGACAATGATCGGTGGCTGTCCCCCAAATACATCATCGGTGAAAGCTATGGAACTACAAGAGCTGCTGGCCTTTCCGACCATTTAATAAACAAGTATGGTATGTATCTCAATGGTATCATACTCGTTAGTAATATTACTAATTTTGGTACTGCAAGATTCGATGAAGGCAATGATTTGCCCTATCTATTATTCCTGCCTACTTATACTGCTTCAGCATGGTATCATCAACAATTATCACCTAGTTTACAAGCTATGGAATTGCCCACCTTGCTAAAAGAAGTAGAAGCCTTTGCCATAGGAGACTACAATATTGCATTAATGAAAGGCAATAAAATTACACCTACTGAAAAATCAGCAATCATCACAAAACTCCATGAATATACGGGCCTTTCTACCACCTATTTGGATCAAATAGATATGCGTATTAATATCCATAAATTTTGCAAAGAATTATTGCGGGATACTAAGGAAGTAATAGGTCGCTTTGATGCTCGTTACAAAGACATAGACATATTCGCCGAAAACAGTACGGCTGAAAAAGACCCTTCCTATCAACCCACCATCCAGGGATGTTTTAGTGCCTGTATCAATGATTATTTGGGACGTGAACTCAACTACAATAGTGCATTGGTCTATGAAGTATTAACAGGAAGAGTTTCACCATGGGACTACTCCTCATTTAGCAATGAGTATGTCAATACTGCTGAAAGTCTCCGAAAATCGCTTGTTAAAAATCCAGACATGAAAGTATGGATTGCCAATGGTTATTATGACCTCGCCACACCCTATTTTGCGACTGAATATACCTATAACCACCTCCCCTTGCCAGCAACACTTGCTGACAATATCCAACTAACCTATTACCCTGCGGGTCACATGATGTATTTGCTCAAGAGCGAATTGATGAAAATGAAACAAGAAGCGAAAACATTTTATGATCAATCAAAAGGCAATTAACAACCTATTGACTTCGCAAAAATAGTTGTAATTTTAAGTCATTAGGTAAGCTTTCATGAGAAGATAAAACAAAAGCTATTTCATGTGCTAATCATTTATGGCGATGCCTTACAGGCCCGGGCTGCTCCAGGCTCCACTGCGTTCCGGTCTTATCCGCTGCCTCCATTCTTCTATCATTAACTAGACCTGTTTCATACAATGGCAACATTCTGTTCTACAACCATCGTTAATGGATTCAGCGGATAAGACTAAACCATTCCGCATCCCTATCGCGACAAGCGATTTATGATTACCGATTTAGGATTTACGACCCTGAAGCTTGTTGCCGCAACTGCCCTAAGCCCAGTGTCTAGAGTCAAGTTTCTAGAGTCTAGCGCTTTAAAAAAAGGCCATAAAAAGGAAAAAAAGCAATGAATATACCACTGGTTTTTGATAATTTAAAAAAAACAATACTGCCTTTCCCAAAAATATTTTCCAATCGAGAATTGTGAGATAAAATAAAAATCTTACATTTGCGGCATATTCGGGGTGTAGCGCAGCCTGGTAGCGTACACGTCTGGGGGGCGTGTGGTCGCTGGTTCAAATCCAGTCACCCCGACTATTTTCTCCGCACTATGGGATTCGCTCTGCGCTTTCTATACATCGCCCATATTCCATCTTATCGTCGCTTGTAAGCGGTTCTTTAGCCCGATTCATTGTGCTGCATAATACGAACATTAGTGCAGTTAAGCTGTTATCAACCCTAGCGAATAAGGGTTCTTGCACACAATCAATTATTGCTCCCTCTCCTACTGGATTAGCCTGTTTTCATTAT
>CAYZQX010000287.1:0-5870 GCA_964480615.1 uncultured Chitinophagales bacterium
AAAGCGGGTGAAAAGGTAAAGGAGAATAGACAGATATATGTAACTGTAAACTCCTCGAACCCGCCACAAGTGGTCGTCCCCAATCTCATAGATTCATCCCTCAAAGATGCACAAATACAACTTGAGATCAATGAATTAGTCATAGGACAAATGATACATAAGCCTCACCCATTTAAAAACGTGGTGATAGACATGACTAATAAAGAAGGCAAAAAAATAAAACCTGGTGACGTAATATACAAAGGATCAACCATAAATCTCGTAGTAGGTGATGGTCTGGGACAAACGATATTTGAGCTGCCTGATTTTACCAGTACGAGGTATAGTGAGGCTAGAATTTCCATACAGATGATGAACTTAAAATTGGGTAAAGTTCATGAAACCGATTTAATAGGTGATCAGAGCACTGCTTACGTATCCCATCAAATACCTTCACCAGGTACAAGGGTAGCTGAAGGCGATGAGATCGAATTGTTCCTGTCCAGTACCAAGACAAGCCCTATGATCCCACCGGTCCCCGATATGAATGATGCCTATCATATCCCAGAAGGTGTCAATAAAAATATACCCATCGATAGTAACAATATAGAACAATAACCAATGAATAAAATATTTTTTTTAATATTAGTATTTTGCAGCACCTTAGCAAATCTTACTGCACAAGTGCGCTTAGGCCCTGTGTTAGTCAATCATGCTATGCGCAATGCGCAAAATAAAACAGGTGAAACACATCCCTACTGTCTTACCAATCCATACCTATGGATAGCTAAAAAAACCGAAGTAAGACCTTCTTGTGGTGCAGAAAATGGTTCGATCACCATCGAAATATTCTCCTCTTCATTTCCCGTGGTACTAACACTGGAGAACCAAGCACCCATCGCCATATCAAGCAGTGAATACACCTTTTCCGATCTTGCTGCGGGCGCTTATGATATTCAAGTAACGAATGATGATGAACAATCCTACCATACATTAGAAGCATTGAATAGCGATGTGGGTGCGGTTTCAGCAATTGATAATGACGCTTTTTTCACCTATCCCGCATTGTGTGAAAATGGACGTATCACCAAGACATTTACCATCTGTTCAGGTATCAATTGCCTCTACAAAATATTTGACAATGATGGTGTGCAGCAAGGCACATTTAACCAGCTTGCAGGCTATAAAGATCTGCCTATCGGCGATTACTACATCGAATACATCTTTTCCTATAACGGCAGTTCACAATGCAAAGCATTTAAAACATTTAAGATAGAACAAACACCTATCAATGAATTTCCATTCCTAGAGGATTTTAACCGACCACAGATTTTTCCCGACCCCAATAAATGGGCCGATAAATCAGCCTATATCAACTACTCTTATGCCATTAATCCACCTACCATCGGGGTTGCTACACTCGACGGATTAGATGAATATGGGATGCCCTATGTGTATTCTGATGTGTTTGAACTGAGAGATGCCGATCTGCTGACCAGCCGTCCATTTTGTTTTGATGAGTTAGAGGAACAGATAGATGACTTATATGCCAGCTTCTTTTTCCAGCCACAAGGATATGGTGATTATCCTAATGAGTTAGATACCCTCTACTTTGAAGTAAAAGATGTGCGTCACACAACGGATGGCATTCAATACGGCCGATGGAAAACCCTATGGAAAGCGGTACTAGCACTCGATACCACCAGCGCATTAAGATTAACTGAAATATTTACAGTAGGCGAAGATACGCTCATCACCAACTTCACACCCAATGAACCATTCAATTTCAAACCAGTATTTCTGAACATCAATAACAGCATGATCGAAAATACGATTGATGATGTAGTGTATCAGTCAGCGAGTGGGCAAGTATTTACCACCATGCCAATTGACTGGCCTGCTGAAGATCCTATAACTGAAATAGTGGTGGAAAACCCTGAAGCCTCTTACATTAAGGATGGCCTCTTATTTCGATTCAGAAACAAAGCTTATGCTACAGGTATTAATGACCACTGGCACATCGACTACATACAACTCGATGCCGATAATGTGGATGTGGGATATGATCTCGGTGAGATCGCCCATTTCTTTCCACCAAAAGATTTTTTAATCAATTACTCAGCTATGCCATGGAATCAATTCTTTAATTATCAAGAAAAAGAATGTGACACCTTGCTCAACTTTAATATCAAAAACAATTCATCCCAACAGTCACAGTTAGACCTAGCCATCGAAGTCAATGAGCTCTGTACTCCTGATGAGATAGAACCCTTGAGGGATTTGCTCACAACACTCATAGAGCCTCAGCAAGCAGCTGAATATTATTACAATCCCGATTTATTGCTCGGTAACTTATTTCGAGATGGTTATTTTCAAGAAGATTATGATGCTGAAAATGGGGTGGTCATCAGAACCAAATTTATTGCCAATACAGATGATGATTTTGATGTATCGAACAACACATTTATACAAGATCAAATTTTTTCTAATTATTTTGCCTATGATGATGGCTCGGCTGAAAAATCATTGCAACTCTATGGCAATGGTGTGAAACTGGCGACAAGATATGTACTCAATGAAGCCGATCAGCTCAAGGGAATATCCATTAGCTACAATCAAGTGGTGGGCAATCTCGAACCAGGTGATGGCATGATGACGCTCAAGGCATGGAAAAAAATTGATGGAATCAATGGTGCAACCGGCGATGAAGAAATATTCTCTCAAGACATCAGCTATCCCGGCACCAGCAACCATGTCGATGGGTACTCTAACTATTACTTAGCCGATTATGACATAAGTCCCATTGAAGTCAATGATACCATCTTTATAGGATTTGAGGTACAGGCTGATGAGGTAGTGAATATAGGATTCGACCGCAATAGCGATGCGCTGAACAACTCTTTTATAGACTCATCAGGAGAATGGGTAGTGGCATCAAGTGAACTTGTATCTACCACTGGCGCACCTATGCTGCGCGCCATTATAGGCAATAGCCCTGCTGTGGGGATTGATAAGCCATCCACCCTGACACATAACCTAATCTTGTATCCCAATCCTACCGATGGATTAGTCAATTTCTTATTGCCCGAATCAGTGCAAAATCAGTTCGATCATTTTGAGGTGATTGACCTCGCAGGAAAACAAATATACAGTGGGTATGATCAATCTAATATAGATCTTAGTCACATCGCAAATGGATTCTATTTCATTCAGGTTTTTGATTACACCCATCAATTAAAAGCGATAGGCAAACTCATCAAAAACTAATGTCATTAAGGCTTTTCACTCAAAAAAAAACTTGGGCGTTATTGGGTTTTCTATCCCTAACGATTTGGTTATTATGTTGTAGTACTGAAAAGCCCACTTCTAGCAGTGAAGCCCTACCCTACCGTAACCTCGCAGAGGATGTAAAATATGTAGGGATGGCGGAATGTCGAAAATGTCATCCCGATAAGCACGATAGCTTTATACACACTGGTATGGGGCAATCATTTGACCACGCAACCATACGCAAGTCAAAAGCGAATTTCTCCAAGCACAACCTCGTCTATGATACCCTTAACAACCTGTATTATCATCCATTCCTAGTGGCGGATAGCTTGTATGTCAAGGAATTTAGACTTGCCGAGAATGGCCGTGATACCATCCATCAGTTGACACAAAAAATTGATTTTATTATAGGCTCAGGTCAACACACCAATAGCCATATATACAATCTCAATGGCTACCTTTATCAAGCACCCATCACCTATTATACACAAGAAGGGGTGTGGGATCTGGCACCTGGTTTTAACAATGGCTATAATAGCCGCTTCGACCGCATTATAGGCAAGGAATGTATGACCTGTCACAATAGCTTACCCGCTATGATCACTGGCTCCGAAAACAAGTACAAGGATATACCATTAGGCATCGCATGTGAGCGATGTCACGGACCTGGTGAATTACATATACGTGAAAAACAAGCAGGGAATATTATTGACACCGCTAAATTCATAGATTACAGCATCGTAAATCCAAAACGACTCCCTAGAGAATATGAACTGAGTGTGTGTCAGCGATGTCATATACAAGGAATCTCTATCCTAAAAGAAGGAAAAGATTACGATGATTTTAAACCCGGTATGAAGTTAGAAGAGGTGATGGACATATACCTACCTGAATACAGTGGTGCACAAACTAAATTCATCATGGCCAGCCAAGCGCACCGATTGACTAAAAGCAATTGTTATAAGCAATCGAATATGACTTGTCTCAGCTGTCACAATCCACATATCTCAGTTAAAAACATGGAAGCCTCCCACTGGAATAAAGCATGCAATAACTGTCACAGCGACCCTACTAACACCTGCAAAGCACCCATCGCAGAGATAGCTGATAAGGCCTGTTACACCTGTCACATGCCACCATCAGGCAGCATTGACATTCCACATGTAACCATCACCGATCATTACATCCGCAAGCCACTGACAGAATCACAAAAACAAAGCGAAGAAAAATTTATAGGTCTCAAAAACACCCGGACTGAGCTACTGGATCACAACAGCTTGGCCATGGCCTACCTCAAGTTTTTTGAGGAGTTTCAGAACAATCCGGCTATGCTTGACTCCGCAGCTCATCACCTAGCGCTGGCTGATCATCCGAGTACTAAGTTGCAAAACCAAATCCACTTGTATTACCTGCAAGGCAATTATCAATCCATTACCGCCATGCAAGAAATTAATAATACAAAAACGATCAATGATGGATGGACTGCCTATAGAATCGGTGAAGCATTGCTGCAAGAAAATAAATTTAAGCAAGCTGCCGAATATTTTTTACGCGCAACCAACTTATTGCCCTATCAACAAAACTTTAAAGCAAAACACGGCTATTCATTGTTAATGATGGGTAAGACTGCCGAAGCTCAGAAACTATTTGAATCTATACTGAACGAAAACCCTATGCAAGTAACTGCATTGACGAATCTAGGTCATATTTATCTCTCACAAGCTAATTTTGCGCAAGCAAAAAAACTGATCGAAAAAGCCATACACATAGATCCTGATTATGTACCCGGATTAATCAATTACTTGGCGATCCTAAATATCGAAAAAAATACGCCCAAGATGAGAACCGTCCTGAATCACGTTTTACAACTCGATCCCAATAATACAAAGGCCAAGGATTTACTCAAAACGATTCAATAGTCTGCCCTAGCCCATCCTATAGCCTATAATTCAACGCACTATAGGACCTGCTCTATAGCTCAAAATCTTGAAATTTTTGGCGATGCCTTACAGGCCCGGGCTCTCCGTTGCAAGTCCTCGCTACTGCGTCGCTGTGGGCTTTTCACTGCGATCCCTATCGCGAATACAGGAACACACAAGAACAGCACACTCGCTAGACTATGAACACAAAAAATTACTTGAAATACAGCTCATAGCTTGAGCCGCAAACCCACCCATATCTCCTCAAAATGAATTATAGCCCCACAGAGACAATTTATTCCTCGGCAAACCACTTTTATCTCTTGTCAAAAAAAATTAAACAGCAAGGCTATTTGGCCGCTTAAAAATCAATTAATACAAGCCGACGGGATGCCACAAGTCATTACCGCAAGAGGGTGAGATTCCCCTTGAGCAATTGTTCTTCTTCTCCTATACGCGCTTTATATACATACACATACACCCCAATAGGTGCTGAATCACCACCATTCATCCTTCCATCCCAAGCAGCAGTAGGTCCAGTGCCACTAAACACAAGATTGCCCCAGCGATCATAGATAGACAATGCCTCGTTCATCTCCGCGGGGCATTCACTAGGGTTAGCCGTATAAACCCCTCTAAAGCCATCATTGTAACCATCCCCATTTGGAGAGAATGCGGTGGGAAACAATGGGAGGCAGGGGG
>CAYZQX010000288.1:0-5852 GCA_964480615.1 uncultured Chitinophagales bacterium
TTAGGAGCGAGGAGTATAGCGTAGAGCCCGGGCCTGTAAGGCATCGCCCAAAATTGATAATTTGTAGTTATTTATCAGACATTAATTTGCAAGTAACCCGAGCCTTTAGGCATCGCCATAATTATTGATTTTTTTATTTAGATAGTGACAAATTTGTTAAAAATTAATTATGCATACTTCCGCACACCCAAATAATTTATGTTATTGATACAAATAAAAAATGGTTTGCCAACTGTGCGTTAACAAACCATTTTATGATATATAGATATTGCTCTATTACATTTGCCCTGCCTATATTCGGAATAGAACTTGAGAATAGCATATAGTCTTCAGCATAATTTTCAAGTGTCACAATTACAAGAAACTTGGGCTCTATACTAAAGAAGCGTTCGATCTATGCAGCTTATTTTTTTTCAAGTAGCTGAAAAAATTGATCGAGTTTGGGGAGTATAATAATTTCGGTGCGGCGATTCAATGAACGGCCATCCATATTATCATTAGAAGACTTAGGGATATATTCACCCCTTCCTCCAGCAGTCAATCTGGATGGTGCTACACCGTATTTAGTTTGCAATGTCCTTACGATCGTTGTGGATCTCATTGCTGACAAATCCCAATTGTCCTTAATACATCCTGTGGAGATAGGTACATTATCAGTATGGCCTTCGACTAGTACGTCAAGCTCTCTGTGATCATTGATTACTGAGGCTATTTTGCCCAGCACAAGCTGTGCTGATGGTTGTATCTCATAGGATCCACTTTGAAACAGCATTTTATCTGATAAAGAAATATATACCACTCCTTTTTTTACTTCAATGCTCACATCTTGATCATTAATATCGGATAGTGATCTTTTTAGATTGAGTACAAGTGCCATATTCAATGAATCTTTGCGAGCCATTGAGGAGTTCAAATCATTGATATATTTACTTTGATTATCTAGTGTTTCCAATGATTTTTTAATACTTTCAGCTCCTGTCTTGCTCACGATACTGAGATCAGCCATTCGATCCAATAAATTATTATTGGTATTTTTCATGAGTTCTATTTGATCTTGTAGCGCTTTGTTTTTTGATTTCTCTACTTCTACTTCGTCAATTTTTTTCTTGAGGTCTGTAGTAAGGCTTGCTTTGAGTTTTTCGCAGTCTTGTTGTTGGGTTTTGATCTTATCGAGATACACATTAACTTCTTCACGCTTACGCAATGCATCGCGGTATTTCTTCTTGCTTACACAAGAACTCATTAACATAATGATGGATAAAAACAATATCAAATTTTTCATAATAATAAAAGGTATTTTTTTGGATTAAATAAAACAGGCTACAGGACAAAATTTATTAAATTTTTGCAGAAGTAGCAATAATGAGGTTATTAGAAAGAGGGGCTTACATACAATTTAATACCAAACTTAGGTGAGGTGGGTAGGTCTCGCTGGGTGAGTCTCCATATAAAATGGCATTGAAATACTTTGAGAATATTTGCAATTCCCACACTAGCTTCTGCATACCATTCATCTAGGCCTTTTAGTCCATTAGACTGCACCAGATAAGAGGCATTGGCACTGCTCATACGGCCATTAATTGCCTTAAAAGCCACATTGGATCTCAATTTCATACGTTTTATAAGTGGAATCATATTGAACAAGTCCCCTTGAAATTCTTGGGCTACATAAAACTGCACCCAGCTATCAGAAGCATATTCCAATTCATTCATCATATTATAATTGTATCGGTTAAAAATATAGGATTCATTGCCGCTATATATTTTTAACAGGGGATACGGTACGGTTCCAAATAGTTTACCCGCTTTAATATTATATCGAAACTTTCCAAATCTTGATTTCACATCCTGGCGAAGCCCTAGTTCCAACAACTGATAGTTGTAATCACTACCTAAAATATTTTTTGGGCTATAGATGTATTCGAGCGAGGCATAAGGCTTGCTGAAATTCATCCCTACCCGCTGTCCGCCGCGCTCAGCAAATTTAATACCTAAACCATAGCCTGTAGTAAACCTAAATTCCAATATCTCAAACTTATCTTGGCCATTAATAACAGTATCTCCTTCAGCACTATCGAAGGAATAATAGCCAGGCCATGAGTATATGGTACGATGATTAGAGCTGAAGTGAGTAGTCCATCCCGGCAGCCATTCGCGCTCATAATATATCCTCCCTTGTCGCAATAAGAACAAATTATTGATAGGTGATTTTCTGAACAAGGAGATTAAAATATTGTCATAGGCTAACCATGGTGTAGAAGCATTAAAATCACTCCAATCATAGCGATAGGAAGCCCCCACCTGATGCCATTTATTATTAACCCGTTTGAGGTTCATGCTGCCACCTATATGGTACTTGAACAACATATCTTTAGTACCATAAGCGCCATACACATCCATCTTAAACTTATCCCCTAATTTTTTCCTGTTCAGCTTAAAGCCAAATCTAAATCGCTCTCCCTCTATATCATTGCGGCTAAAACACTGTGTCCACTTCCCTAGCTCTAATGGCCCTGTTCTCATATATCCTGTGGCAAATGTATGTCCCCACCATTCCAAGTGACGATACAATGGCATTGCCTTGAGACGATCCATCATCGTATATATATTATACTCCGTAGAATTGAGATCCATTAGCCGCTCGTTCTCCCAAAACAACTTATCGCGCTTATACGCCTTGGGATTGATCTCCACCTTCTCACCATTAAAAAGCGAGTCGGGTAATTCCTGATTGATCGATAGATTACCTCGATTCAACGTCTTGAGTATGCGAATACCTGTTTGTTTATTTTTTCTCTTTTTTACTTCCACTACATTCAAGCTAACTTCTGATTGCTCATAAGTCTTGATCCAAAGGGTATCGAACTGAGTAAAATCTTGTCTTATTTGGAAATCGGTTACAAAATTCAGATTGGCCTGATCTAACAAATAGACTTCAAATGTTTTGATGGCAGCTGTGGTGCTATCCACCCAAGCTTCGCCAGTGAAACAAAGGTCTTGCTTTCTTCTAGGAGCAAACTGCAATAGGTAGGACTTTCTGCCATCCACTACTACGCTATCCTCTAAAAAATATTTATAGCTAGTCAATGCACCTTTAGCAAATGGACTGAGAAAACTCTTCTCCGCGATTTCATATACATTGTCAAATATGTTCATGTCCGGCAACACGAAATTGTTAGTAACATCTGTATTAACATCATCCACACCTGATGTTTTTTCACCTAACAAAATACTTTTTGACTTTTCTGGATCCTTGCGCTTAGCAAACATTTCAATTCGCTCTCTAAGCATAAATGGCAGATAAGGTATTCCTCGTTTCGAGGTATCCATATTTTCAAAAATAAATCTAAAAGGCTTGAGAATTTTGGCATTGATCCATCTTTTCTTAGGATTAAAGAGATCAAACTCAGTTTTGGTATAATCAGTATATTTGTAATATTGAAATTGCCCTAAATCATAATTTGCCTTAGCATTAACTACTCTTCGATACAATGCAATTGCGGGCGTATCCTTCACAGTTTTCCTACTTGCCCGCACAATAATCTCATTGAGTTCATTATCCGATGAGCTCATTAAAAATTGCAATTGCTGATTAGCTCCTGGCGTTATACTAATTGTTTTATCCTCATAACCTAGATAGGATACCGTAACTTTTTTAAATGCTGGATTAGAGGTAATCAGTTCAAAACTTCCCGTTTCAGTAGTTGTTACCCCTGTAGTAATATCACCGCTAAAATACACAACGGCAAATGCAAGTGGCTCACCGTTCTTGGCATCCCGAACGATCCCAGATACGATGGTAGATTGAGAAAATATATTAACTGAAAACAGTAGCGCAAAAAAACTAAGAAAGGCCCTGTAACTAAATGGAACGCAAAATGTCATTTTCACTAAAAAACGCATAAACCGCAAAAATAGTCTTTTAGCAGATTATAAAAATAAAAAGGGCGGTTAATAAATCAAAAATTAGTTAACAAACCTATAAATTCCACTAAAAATAGATGTTTTCATTATGGGCGATGCCTGCGGCCTGGGCACTACGCTATACTCCTCGCTCCTAAAGTCGCTGTGGGGTGTGCTTGCGAACTTAATATTTTTCTAATGGCAACAAGAACCTGCGCTATCGCTTGGTTTGCTGCGATCCCTATCGCGAATACAACTTGAAAGAGCATAGTGTAAGAGAAGACATTTCATATTTATGATGCAAGCTTTTTTGCTAAAAAGTAGAAATTATTGTGCATTTCCTTTGCACTTGCATATTCCATTATCGTTTAGTATAAAAGATATTGCAGTTATTGAGCAGGCCCTATATAGCAAACCCTAATTAGCAATAAAAAAAAGCCTCAAATCAAAATAGACTTGAGGCTTTCATATATTATATTGAATTGCGACTAATCAATAACAATATCATCTATTTGATAATTAGTTGTTTGCGAGGTGCTATTGCCTACATATTTGAAGCCTATATAGGCAGTACCATTATAGGCTGATAAGTTAATATCCCCACTCGGCACCCAATTATAATTCCCAGCAGACTGCCCAGCAATTGTACAATCTAATTCTTGCCAAGTTGCACTTGCTACATTCGTTCCATCATAATCAGTCGATATCCATATCGAAAGGCCATTGTGCATCCAAAAAGCATTACTTGTATTCAAACTCATATTCGTAATCACATCCATATTAAGTGGAGGAGTTATAAGCCAGGCTTCCATATTTTCTACTGGTGACCCAGTAGAATAAGCTGTTGCTTGCGCATAAGCTTCAGATTCAAATATTTTGCCTCTCCACTTGCGTCCACCATCTACATAGTAATTCGTCCATCCAGAAAAGTTAATGTCCACATTAGTAGTTACACTACTGAAATCTTCATTTAAAGAAGTAAGCGGATCACCTGTAGGAGGAATTACAATATTTCCATCACACAAGGTGTCATTCATATTTACATCAGTTAGATCTCTGATAAGCAATTGACCATCAGCACCAAAAACGCTGTATATACCAGTTATAGAACCATTGCCTGATGGTACTACATCCGATGCAAAAGAGGAATATCCACTGCTGCGCACAATAAGAGAAAATCCATTACAATCCTCAATGGTAAGATTCACTGAACTCAATGTTACTGCGTTCGCCCAAGTTTGTCCTTGAGAAGCGCCATCGAACTCCACACCTTCGATTGTTACTAACTTATTTTGATAAGTGTTATTGAGCTGTGTGAGGGTTACCGTAGTAGGAGCTAGAGCGGTAAAATCACAGCCTTTGAAAAGGTAAGTTTCAAGCAGGGTTACAGGTATTCCATCTAATGCAGGTGTACTGCCACTGTTATCCATCGCACCACCTATTTGTATTAGATCATTATAATCGCCCAGTATCAACCCTTTACATTTGAGATACACAGTACGGCCTATAGGATAAGAATTAAAAAGGTTGCTGCCATTTATTTTCACACTGATGCCTCCAGTAGCATCTTGTATAACCAGTTGTTCAAAGAAATTACCCGACTCATCGTCCGCTACTACTTTACCACTTACGATGATATCTTCAGTTATAGTAAGCAGACTTCCTGTGTATAATGCCTTGAGTTCTGCAATCGTATGGGTAGCAGTAAGTCCTGCTTCTACACAGCTAGGTGGTTCGTCAAAATCGCGATCCACACAAGCATTAAAAGTTAATAGGCCACAAGCTAATAGAGCCAATGAGAAAACTTTTTTGAAAAAATTCATATTATGATTTTTATTATTTTATTTTTTGACTTAATGAAAGGGAAAATTAATAACGGAATATCACATTGATAAAATAATTTCTACCAATGGAGTAGTATTTTTTAGCAGGGAACTTGTCAGGATCCT
>CAYZQX010000289.1:0-5822 GCA_964480615.1 uncultured Chitinophagales bacterium
TACGATCAGACCTCTTGATTATGATACGGTTATAAACTCTGTTAAAAAGACCAATAGATTAGTCATTGTAGAAGAATCTTGGCCACTTGGAGCCATTGGCTCTGAAATTGGTTTTATGGTACAGCGACGCGCGTTTGATTACCTCGATGCCCCTGTATTGCGTGTGTGTAGTCAGGATACTCCGCTGCCATTTGCGCCTACACTTATTGATGAATGGATACCCAATACAGCTAAAGTTGTAAAAGCAGTGAAGGAACTGCTATATGTTGTAAAATAGCTCCACTTGTTTTTGTTTTCTAGCGATCATAGTGCTCGAACTTGTTTGCACTAATTTATCTACGAGTATCTTATAACCTCTAAGAGAATTTGGCTTGAAATTTTTTGTGGCTAGTTGTGTGGTATTATGAATATTCAATTTATTTTAATACACTATTTTTATGCAGAGAAAAAATCGGTTTTTCACTTAATGCAATGCATACAAAAGTAAAACGAGCTGCTTATGAATTCTTAATCATCTGAATAGGAATGAAAAAGTTAGTCCCCACCGAAAAACAACCTTTTCTACTTTGGAGCACAATTAGGTGATATATACAAGATATTTTTTTCATCAAACTATCTTATCGGTAACCACTTCAAATCCTAGTAGCAAATTTGTGGAAGTGGTTTTATTCTGTAATATTGGAAATAATCTTAGTATAAAAAAATATTATTATCTTTGATTTAGAATCATAAAGTATGATTCGAACAATAGCCGCTAAAAAGTATCATAGTATCACATAATTTTCATTTATTCTCAATTTTACAATGGAAAGAAATTGTCTTGAATGTGGTCGCTCACTTATAGGAAGATCAGATAAAAAATTTTGTTCTGATGATTGTAGAACCAATCACAATAATAAACAAAACAGCGACCAAACTAATTACATTAGAAGGGTGAATAATATTCTTCGAAAGAATCGACGAATATTAGTCAAATACAATCCTCAGGGTAAAACTAAAATTAGCAAGGATAAGTTAATTCTTGAGGGATTTAATTTTCAATACATAACAAATAGTTATACAACTAAAAACGGTCACACCTATTGTTTTGTCTATGATCAAGGCTATATGGAGTTAGGTGAAAATCTATTAATGATTGTAGAGCGACAAGAATATTTAGATAAATAGGATATAACGGAAGTCAATCGCTGTGAATAGTCTGCTCCATAACTTGGAAATTGTACGCTCGATTGTAAGGGACAGTAATTGGCTCTTTTTAGGCTCTGTCCTTAGGATCTTTTAATTGATTCACGATTGGCTAGCGCGATTTAAGATTACAGATTTACGATTTTCGATAATACAATAATGATTACAATCTTTATGAGTTTTGTGTTTTGATTTTATGTCACTAGATATTACGAATTAAAGTCAAGCGTCTAATATCCAATGTCTAGCTTACGCCATTAACGATTAACGATTAACGATTCAGGATACACGATTTACGACCCTGAAGCTATTTGATATATCTAGTTAAAGTCTTGTGTCCAGCGTCTAGTTAAAGGAACTGCACTAAGTCCAGTGTCTAGAGTCTAGTGTCCAGAGTCTAGTTAAAGCGATTTACGATACTGTAGCAGGTTGCAGTAACTCCCTAAAGTCCAGTGTCCAGTATCTATTGTCCAGAGTCTAGTTAAAGCGATTTACGATACCCGATTTAGTATTTACGAAACTGAATTTTATCGCAACAACTGCAAAAAGTCCAGTGTCCAGTTAAAGCGATAGGGATGCGGAATGGTTTAGTCTTATTCTCTAACTCCTATCATTGATGTACTAGGTAAGCTTCATCGTTATAACTAGTAGATTATATATAGCTCAATAATAAGGAGTTAGTGAATAAGACCGAAACGCAGTGTAGCCTGGAGCAGCCCGGGCCTGTAAGGCATCGCCCAAAATTTATTAATTAGGATCTATTAATCAGTCCCTAGTTAGTGCGAGTTTCTTTGATAGAGTTAATGAATTATGTTGAAAACTGGGATAGTCTAGCGGCAAGCGTAGTGATTTAATATCTCTTCACCTATTCGGATAAGAATATCTCTATAAATACGAATTTTTCGGCTATTTTTACCGACTTATAATTAGTCCTAGATATGGGAAGAATCATTGCAAATTTTTTATTGATTTTATTGGCAATTATGGTTGAGAATAATGAAGTGATGGGTCAATCACCTGAATGGTCGAAGGATGCGAACATATATGAAGTAAATATTAGGCAATATACTCCAGAGGGGACGATTAATGCATTTAGCAAGCACTTGGATAGGTTAAGTGAGATGGGTGTAAAAATTTTATGGCTCATGCCGATTCATCCTATAGGGGAAAAAAACCGAAAGGGTATATTGGGTAGTCCCTATTCTATAAGAAATTTCAAGGCAGTAAATCCCGATATGGGCACAATTGAGGATTTTAAATCTTTAGTTGTACAAGCCCATAACCGTGGTATGTATGTAATTATGGACTGGGTTACTAATCACAGTGCTTGGGATTGTAATCTGATTATAGAGCAGCCCGATTGGTATAGCAAGGATGATAAGGGAAACATTATCTCCCCTAATAATGAATGGACGGATGTGGCTGATTTTAATTACAAAAATAAGGATTTACGAGCTTATATGATAAGCGCTATGAATTACTGGGTTAAGGAATGCAATATCGATGGTTTTAGATGTGATGTTGCGGAGATGGTTCCAGATGATTTTTGGAAGGAGGCTATTCAAGCAGTCAACAATGAAAAGGCCAATCTTTTTTGGCTCGCTGAAGCCGAAACCCCTCGACTACACAAGTTGGGTTTTAATGCCTCTTATGGTTGGAATGTACACCATACTTTACACGACATAGTTACTGGCAAGAAATCAGTATCCGACTTAGAACAGGTATTGATGGATAATGTCAATAATTATGATCCCACGGCTTATCGAATGCTCTTTACCTCTAATCACGATGAAAACTCTTGGAATGGCACTGAATACGAAAAATTTAGCGAGGCCGCATTATCTCTAGCGGTGCTAAGTGCAGTTCTACCTGATATGTTGCTTATATATTCAGGACAAGAGGCTATGAATGATCGCCGCTTGAGCTTTTTTGATAGAGATGTGATTCAGTGGGGAAATATTCCACTTAATCCATTCTATGGTTTTTTGAATGAGTTAAAGAAGAATAATCCAGTATTGTGGAATGGTGCTTATGGTGGTGATTTTAAGATATTGAAAAATGATCAATCCTCTAAAACACTGAGCTTTGTAAGGACTAAAGGTGATGATCAAATGATTGCAGTGTTTAACCTGTCAAATCAGCCTCGTGTAATTAATGTAAGTGGGGATTTTAAAGGAGAATTTATTAATGTGTTTAGCAATGAAAATCATTCATTAGATAAAGCGTACAAACTCACCCTTAAAGAATGGGAATATGTATTGCTCCAAAAAAAATAAGTATGCTAAGCGCAAGATCAGTTTCTAAATCTTATGGCAAGCTTCAAGTTCTCAATGATGTGAGCTTGGATATACAAAGGGGAGAGATTATTTCCATAGTAGGGGCTTCAGGTGCTGGCAAGAGCACATTGCTGCACATACTAGCATCATTGGACAGGCCTGATAGTGGAACAGTAGTGATCAATGATCAAAATATTTTTACGCAGTCAGAAAAAAAACTCGCTGCCATCCGTAATAAAACAATGGGGTTTATTTTTCAGTTTCATCATCTCTTGCCTGAGTTTACTGCATTGGAGAATATTTGCATACCAGCCTATATAGCGGGAAATAGTGGCAAGGAGGTAGCTGAAAGAGCCAAAGACTTGCTAAAATATTTTGGACTGGTGGATAGGGCAGGGCATAAGCCAAATGAACTTAGTGGTGGTGAGCAGCAAAGGGTGGCTGTAGCCAGGGCACTTATGAATCGCCCTGAAATAATTTTTGCCGATGAACCATCAGGTAATTTGGATTCTGATACAGCTAAACAATTACATCAGTTGTTTTTTGATCTGAGAAATGAATTTAATCTTACATTTGTAATCGTTACGCATAATGAATTGCTTGCTGAAATGGCCGATAGAAAATTAGTAATGAAAGATGGCAAAATATTATGAAACGATTTTTGCTGTTTATTAAATAACGATAATTATTATTAACATAATAAAATGAAAAATATAATTTACATATTCCTCTTTGGTTGGTTAGGAATGGCTCTGCCTGGTATCTTGTTGGCTCAAGCCAAGAGTTCTCAAAAAGATAAGTTTGAGATCAAGGGCACTATGAAAAATCTTGCGCCAGGAGCACAACTGTATTTAGAACACATTACCTCTCAAAAGATGAGCTTTATCGATACTTCGGTAGTTAATGAGAAAGGACAATTTTCTTTTCAAGGGGCTGTACCACTCAAAAGTCTTGCTAGAATCAAGATACAGAATAGCCAAAATAATTTTATGATCGCATTAGAAAACAGTTCAATGGAATTTGATGGCGATGCCAATGATCTTAACAATTATACTATCAAGGGATCTAAAGAGTCAGAGTACATCAAGCAATTTGCATTGATAATGCGAAGTGGTACAGGTACTATTCCTTGGGTAAAAAATTATATTGATACTGTGAAAAGTCCATTGCTAGCCTACCTAGCAGTGAATCATCTAAAAATTGCTGATGAGTACAACGAGTACGTAAAAGTTGCGGATCGCCTCGTAAAAGAGGGTTCTGAATTAGTTTACTCCACTGACTTTAGAAAATTTGTATTAGAGAATAGCAAGTTGCGCAAATTGTCGTCAGGCAGTGATGCACCTATTATAGGTGGCAAGAGTCCAACTGGAGTGGAGTATGATCTTACAATGATGAAGGGCAAGGTATATCTCTTGGATTTTTGGGCTTCTTGGTGTGGACCTTGCAGAAAGGAAAATCCAGCAGTAGTAGCGGCATATAATAAATATAAGGACAAGGGTTTTACTGTTTTCGGTGTGTCACTCGATAGCAATCCTCAAGCCTGGCAAACAGCTATAGAAAAGGATAAATTAGTGTGGGAAACACATATCAGTGATCTAAAGGGATGGCAATCGGAATACTCAAAAATATATCAAGTTAATAGTATTCCTCAATCCTTTTTAATAGGTCCTGATGGAAAAATTATCGCAAAAAATTTGCGTGGTGATGCACTGGATAAGGCATTGGATGAGTTTTATAATAAGAAATAAGGATGCTATAATTTCACTGATACGGCCTTATAGTTTGCAGTAAAAATCAACCTGTATTCCTTTGTGGATGCGGGTTTTTTTATTTTACTTCGCATATTAATACCGCACTATTCTGAATCACAATTGATCATAGTGTTAGTATCTTCTTGATTTAATAGGCTACAAATACTACTGGATGGAGCTTTATTTCTTTTTCAAATTATTGGAATATGGCGATGCCTACCCTTCGGCTGCGCTCAGGGATAGGCCCGGGCTTTTCAGGGCTACGCTGACGCTTCGGTACTGGACTGGCAGGTTATAAAACATAGATAATGACACTAGCATAATGAACCTGCCAGACCAGTACAAACCCTTTCTATCCCTATCGCTTTTTATCGATTTACGATAGGCTAGCGCGATTTACGATTACCGATTTACGATACTGAGGCTTGTTACATCAACTAAACCTAGTCTAGTGTCCAGAGTCTAGTTCAAGCGATTTACGATACCCGATTTAGGATTTACGAAACGGAATTTTATTGCAATAACTGCAAAAAGTCTAGTGTCTAGCGTCCAGCGTCTTGTTAAAGCGATAGGGATAGCAGTGGATATCCTTTTAGGAGGCTTTAAAATA
>CAYZQX010000290.1:0-5815 GCA_964480615.1 uncultured Chitinophagales bacterium
CCGGGCTATTTCTGGCTTATTGATTGCTTTTGGCGAGCCAGAATCTGCACCGCATTTTTTTATCGTTCCGCTTTGCTTCACTATATCGTAACTGTAGTTTGATTGCTTGCTATTATTTGATTTTTAAAGGTAGCAAGAACCTTCGCCTACGCTTGGTTTCATCTACAAGTCCTCGTTACTTGCTGAATAGTTTATTTTCAATGGCAAGCAAGAATCTTCGCTATCGCTCGATTTGTGCCTCGCTGTGGGCTTACTTGCGAATTTGTTATTTTTCTAATGGTAACAAGAACCTGCGCTATCGCTTGGTTTCTCGCGTCTATCCCTATCACGAATACAACTTGAAGAAGTAATGGCTATGAGATGACATTTTATAATTATGAAGCAAGCTTTTTTACTGAAATCTATAAAATTGTGTGGAAATCCTTTGTACTTATATTGGTTGGAACCCATTACAATAAAAGATTTCAGAGTTATTTAGCAAACCCTTTTTAATACCTGTAATAATATAAGGTGTTATTTCTTGGTGTCCTATTAGTTTTTGGTGGTTGAGTTGTATCTAATCAATACTGAATAGTAGGATATTGTTTATTAAAAATGCCCAATGTATTATGCATACATTGGGCTATTCAAATTTTGTAATTTCTGGCTTGATCTATAGGATGTAATTTATGCTTATTGATTAAGATATCCAAATATTGTATCCAATTGGTTGTTTGGCTTTATAGCATAATTTTTTTCACAAATTATGTTTTCCATATTTTCTTTGCGATCTTTAGTCAAGGGGTGTGAACTTATGATTTTTGGAATATCAAATCCACTCTCTGCTTCTAGCTGTTCAAATAGTTGTACCATGCCGTATGGATTGATATTATTTTCCATTAGAATCTTCATTCCTAGTTCGTCTGCTTCTTGCTCAAACTTTCTTGAATACGCTAGGGAATGTAGCTGTTGTGCATTATCTCCTATTACTGCCATAATTCCATTAACATCACTTAAAATTAATGAAATAATCATGTATCCTGCTAGATTTCTACAGATCATTTTAGTAGAATGTCGTTGGTTAATATGAGAGGCTTCGTGAGCAAGTAAGGCTACTAGCTCATCTGAACTTTTCATATTCTCTAGGATAGCCGAAAAAACTACAATTTGTCCATTGGGCAGTGCGAAAGCATTCACTTCATCTGAATTCACAACTGCATAATGAAGTGGTTTATGGTTATTAAAATCTATGTGAGTAGCAAATTCCTCTAAGTATTTTGTTTTGACGCTATCTATATCATTATCTTTGAGGTATGCTTCCATGAAAATATTCCCAATTTGGTTATCAAAACCATCAGGTAATAGAGCTACTGATTTTTCAGCAATTGGTGGCAAAATATAGAAATAGGATAGTACAACTAATCCAAACAAGCATATAGCAATAAAAATCATTTGTAATAACCCAATATTCAATAGTCGTTTATGGAGATCAATACCCTTGTGTTGATTCATCGCTTGATAGAATGCTTGGGTAAATTTCTCATCATCAATTTTTAAAATGGCACTCGGAAAATTTTTATTCCTAATTTCGGTCAAACTACCATACTGTTCAAATTGCAAGTCCTTTATCTGCCAAACAAAGGACGTGTTATCCTCAATATTTAGAATAAATTCATTCATTGCATGGTCATATACAATTGTAGTGTGACGTGAAGCAGATGATTGTCCATCAAAATATTTTGCAACTATTGTGTCCGTCATTCTTATGCCAAATCTATATCAAAGAAGTCCAAGGTGTCTTCACCAAATGCATTGGTGTATTCTTCTTCAGTTTGATGTATTTCTTCTATATCAATATTGCCTTCCATTTTTGTATTATCACAATAGAATTTTTGAGTGCGTACATCAGCCCAAGCTTTTCCAAATCCAAGGGTGAAAACGGTAATGAGGAAATTGCCTATTAGTAAGTTGAAATAGCCACCACCAGTAGCAGTGGAATGAAATTGTATTTCCTGATTACCCTTGGTCATTTTCATATTGTCAATATAGTAATTAAATAGGTCTCGGTACCACCAAAAAGAATATATACCCAATGTTATAATTGTAAAGAAATAACCTTTTAAGACAATAATAAAATATTCGCCTCCATCAGCATCATTTGAAAATTCGACTTCCCCATAGCGAATATTTTGATGTGTATATCTACGCAGGTTCATTTGTAGCCAAGCACCATAAATACCTAGGGTGACGATTGTTAGGAAAATCCATTGATAAAAATTGGTGACCAACTCGTTTCGATCACCGCGGTAGCCAAAACGTATTCCACGATACGAGGACCTGCTTGTTCTATATCGCAAAGAGCCGTGAATAGCAAATGGAATAATTGCAAAGATCGAAAGATATAAAAATAGTAGGGCAATCATTGGTGAATTAGCCATATTAATAAGGAGAAAGAAAGCAGCAAGAATGGCGATATAAAAAATTATAACTTTGATAAATCCACGGAACATTTCTTGACCTGTCCCCGAAAAATGAAATCGTTCATTATTTAATGCTGTCTGTCCATACATATAGCTCAGCTTTTTAGCCCTTGCCCAGGGATAGTAAAGTCCAAGTGTCACAAGCGTCAATAGCCAATTGACAATCATAATTTTAAAGTATTCCGAACCTATTCCGAAAAATTCTAGTCGGTAGTTCTGTTTCTGGTCAGTGTTTGGTGTCATCCAAGTTTCCATATTATTGAATTTAAATGTTTTCCTATGTTTTTTTGCTTTCAAACTTTCCTATGGCCGCCTTTTACTATTTTATATATCACAGCACTTATTACTTAAACTTCAAATACTGATTTGAGGCTTTGTTATTTATGTTTTTTGGTATGCCTATGTGTGAATAATGTAAGCAATAATCGCGAACACTCGTATAGTCAATCGATTGGGTTGTGGGGAGATACATAGTTATGATAGGTTGTAATGCAAATATACTATTATAAAATTAATTATGATTTCTTTGTTTTTTTTTGCTTTTGCTTTGAGGTTGGGTCTGGTTGCATAAGCGATAGGGATGCGGAATGGTTTAGTCTTCACATTTGTTTGCCTCCCATTTTTTATTTTTTTGGTAATGAATTGTTGGAGATTTTGGGAGGCAGGCAAATGTGAAGACCGGAGCGATAGCGCAGCCTGGAGCAGCCCGGGCCTGTGAGCTTTACAATGGTATGATGTTAATTCTATTTTTTTGCTCACAGGCATCGCCCAAAAAGCTTATTATAGACCTAGTAATTACAAATTTTATATTGATGATATTTATGAGTTTTGCTCAATTATTATTTGTATTCGTTTCGTGCTTTCAATTGATTACGGTGCGATAAGATTTTCTATGCATTGTAAGCCAAGGCGATCCACAACAATATTAGCAGGGCTAAGGTCTTGATTACCACTATTGGGATTTTGAAAGCCTATGGCGTACATGCCTGCTGCTTTAGCGCCTTTAAGTCCATTATGTGAATCTTCGATTACGATGCATTGATGGGGCGGAACATTAATTAATTCTGCTGCACGCAAAAATATATCTGGTGATGGTTTTCCATTCACGATCATTTCTCCACCTACAATGCTGTGAAAATAATCGTGTAATCCATTCTTTTCTGTAATCATTTTAATGGCTTGTGTACTGTTAGAGGATGCTATAGCTGTGGGGATATTGTGTGATTGTAGATATTGTAAAATGTCTAAGATTCCATCTATTGGTTTTAAATGTATGGTTTTCATCTGTTCATAGATGCCTTGCTTCTCCATTGTGATCAGTTCCTCAATTTCATAATTGAGTTGGCCTTTATCTTTTATGTACTGCCACATTTTTCGCGAGGCTAATCCTACAAATGATTCGTATTCTTCGGCAGTAATATGCACGCCTAGTTTAGCAAATAGCTGTTCGTTTAATGCCTTATAGATAGGCTCACTATCAATCAGGACGCCATCCATATCAAAGATTATTCCCTTGTATATCACGCTTAATATTTTGTGTTTTATGTTGCTTAACCAATATTTTTTTAGTTGGGTAAAATATTATTTTAGTTTTATAGCATATAGTGTATTGTTTTCTCCTATACCTATAACGGTTAATCCACCATCATCGAGCAAGTTAGCGGTTGCAAATGCTGCATCGGTATTGATTGGGAATCCACTGCTTAATTTACCTTTAGTTGTCCAAAGGTATCCTTGTTTCTGTGTCTTACATAGAGTGGCAATACCTTGGGTGTTATTATAATCGATTGCTACTGAATAGGTGGTATCAGGCGCGCAGGGCAATCGCAGCTCTCCTGTTTTATAGATGGATGAATACAATGCTAAATCATTTCCAGATCTTATGGCCCATTCTTCATCAATGTCATTATTCGCATTGTATTTTACGAGCTCTTGTGAGCTATTGCTCAATGCATAACTCTTGATTTCCACTATGCCATCAACGTAACATTTCATTGTTTTACCTGATGATAATTGCAAGAGGAAAAAGCCTCTTCCTCGATTAGATATTCCGATAGGTGGTTCGCTTAGACTACCTACAACATCCCATTTAGCTACAAACCTGCCAGCGTCATCGTAAATCGAAAAATTCTTTTCACTGTCATAAAGACCTATATAGGATTTATCCTGTGAGATGAGTGAGGCGGCTGGGAATAGAATCTTGGAATCAAATTTTTTGGAAGACCATCCCTTCACTGCAAAACCATGGGCATTATAGCTATATACGGTATTGTTGCGAGCGGACATAATAAAGAATGGGTCATTATCCATACGTTCTACTTTAGTGAGTGAGAGATCGGTAGGGAAGGGGATTTGTAAAGAAACATTGGCTATCTCATCTTCTTTCCGTTCTAAGAAATAGAAATAGTTGTTGGTATTAAATACATAGATTGGCCAATTGCTATTGTTGGAGTTGATGTCGTAGATAGGACTCAGTATTTCACTCTCTAATTGTACCTGATGTTTGATCTTTCCCATCTTATCGATCACATAAAGTATGTATAATTCATCTTGAATGAGAATTTCTTGTTCATTGTTGTTGCAATTATATACTACTGAAGGTTCAGTAATGGGTTTGCCTTGTAATGCGGTTTCCCAAAGAACGCCTGTATGTACATTTTCTTGTAGGTTCTTGTGTAAGGAAAACAGCAGATTGTCTGATTCCTTAGTCAGAGTAATATCGAATCCTCCTACACCAGATAGCTGTGTAAAAATATCATTGAGGTAACTGCTAAATCTCGTGTTAGCGCCCTTGCCTACAATGTTTCGTCCATAGCCTGGCTGCATAAATAGATTCATTTGGTTGGCAGGGATGGGCATGGTCGTGAGCTTTTTTTCCTTGTCCTTGTGAAGGGCATTATTGCTGAGGTGTATAATTGCATTTTGTAGCAAGATAGGGTCATAACTCATTGCGACTATCCCTTTTGCTGGGTTTGCAAAATAAGCAGCTACTTGATCGCCTGGATGCATTGCTGGATAGAGCCGCTTTATTAAGTAGGGGTCTTTTATTTTTTTTATCTTGGTCTTTCCATATTTAATAGCTTGATCACTGACTCCTTGCCGATCACCTAACAAGCTCAGCATTGTATTGGCCTTTGTATCATCTTTAGATTCAAATACAAAGATAGGCACATTAGGTTCGCCAGGCGCTATGGCACCTGTATAATACCATGTCCAGCGATCACCAATCCAAGGCAGGTAATAATGGTCGATGATTGTATCTTTTTTAGTCCTCCATTGCTTATAGAACTTTTCAAAATTCTGAGTTTCCTCAGCGCCACCTACTAGATATTTTACTGGTAAATAGTTTTTATAAG
>CAYZQX010000291.1:0-5790 GCA_964480615.1 uncultured Chitinophagales bacterium
TATGGTTAAACAATTAAAATGCAAAGATATGAGCCCGGGCCGGAGGCATCGCCATAATTGAATTTTACAAAAACTGGTCATCATTATTAGCTTTGTTTGTAAGCCAATACAGCCTTTATATTTTTGAATTTAAAGAAGAACTGTGTAAAAAAGTCAATTAATTGTGGCGATTTATGAATGCGAATAAGCATTATGTAAAACTAAGTCAGGAACAAAAGCAACAGGTTCAGCCATCGAAACATGAAGAAAAATTATATTTTATACGCTTTTTCGGTTTTTAAAGACTTTCTTTATTAATTTTGGTTTGGCAAATTCCATTGAAATAAAAATTTCGACATTCAAATTTAATTTATATTTTGAAAATGTGTTACTTCTCTAAGAGGTTCTCGTCTTAACTTTTGTCAAATATTTTGCGATAAAAGCGAAATATTCGTAGTAAAAATCAAAAAATATCAAACCAGAACACCTATTATTATGGTAGAAAAACAATTTCAAAACGAAGAGCTCTATTCAAAGAAAGTAAGAGCTGGTAAGCGAAGAACCTATTTTTTTGACGTTCGCACTACAAGGTCTAATGATTATTATGTGACCATTACTGAGAGTAAGAAAAGATTTAATGGTGACGGATTTGAAAGACATAAAATTCATCTTTATAAAGAGGATTTTAATAAGTTTGTAGAGGCTATGAATGAGTTGGTAAACCATGTAAAAACCGAGTTGATGCCTGAGTTTGATTTTGATAAATTTAATCATCTGTCCGATGAGGAATATGACCGCGCCACCAATGATGGTGAATTCAGTTCCGATGAATATCCGAAAAAAGAGGATGAGGATAGAGAAAAGTGGTAAAATAAATTTTTTTTGAAGGGGCTTTTTGCCCCTTTTTTATTTAGTAAAAATGTAAATTTGCGCGCTTTTCTTTTTGACCCTTTTATTATCAATACTGGTCGGCATTAGAACTAGCCTAAATTTATTAATTATGTCCTTAAAATGTGGAATAGTAGGATTGCCAAATGTAGGTAAATCCACTTTATTTAATGCACTATCGAATGCCAAAGCTGTAGCAGCTAATTTTCCCTTTTGCACCATCGAGCCTAATGTGGCAATTGTCACGGTACCAGATCCTCGATTGGATAAACTGTCCGAACTTGTACAACCTCAAAAAGTAGTACCTACTGTGGTTGAAATTATGGACATCGCAGGACTTGTAAAAGGTGCTAGTAAAGGCGAAGGATTGGGCAATCAGTTTTTGGGCAATATTAAAAACACCAATGCCATCATACATGTCGTGCGCTGTTTCAAAGATGATAACATCGTGCATGTCGATGGAGATGTGAATCCTGTTCGCGATAAGGAAGTCATCGATATGGAATTGCAGTTTAAAGACCTAGACTCCATAGATAAAAAGATCCAGAAATATGAAAAACTGATTAAGGCTAATGTGCGGGAAGATATGCGCTGCCTTGAGGTGCTCAAAGAAATAAAGCAACACATCGAAGCTGGCAAGAGCATTAGAGAATATTCATTTCTCGATGGTGAAGAGCGTTTTATCGAAGATCTAAATCTTATCACCGCTAAGCCAGTAATCTATGTATGTAATGTCGATGAAGCATCTGTAATTAACGGCAATGCTTATGTTAACCAACTGAAGGAAGCTGTAAAAAATGAGAATGCCGAGGTGATCCTTATTTCTGCCGCTATCGAAGCCGATATCGCCTCACTAGAAACTCAGGAGGATAGAGAGGTATTCCTTGCAGATATGGGACTTGAGGAACCAGGAATACATAAGCTTATAAGAGCTTGTTATAAAATATTAGATCTCATCACTTATTTCACTGCTGGTGTCAAAGAAGTAAGGGCATGGACAATCCGTCGTGGCACACTTGCACCTGGTGCAGCGGGTGAAATACATACTGATTTTGAAAAAGGATTCATTCGAGCAGAAGTCATCCATTACGCTGACTATGTACAGTATGGATCTGAAACTGCGGTGAAGGAACACGGTAAAATGGCAGTGGAAGGCAAAGAATATGTAGTACACGATGGTGACATTATGCATTTTAGATTTAATGTGTAATAGCATAAGGTGTAGTTATTATTTAATTGGTTCCATCACATTGAGTATTTGAATTATTCTCTTACTGGTACCCTTTAATTTTTCAATTTTTTATTTCTTTATCCCTCTCGCATATATGCTAGCAAGCCGCGATAGAATTAATTTATTACATAAAGTCCACAACCAAAAATATGATTTAATAATAATAGGTGGTGGCATTACTGGTGCTGGTATAGCACTTGAATCGGCTGCTAGGGGATACAAGACATTGCTACTGGAAAAGTCCGATTTTTCAGCGGGTACCAGCAGCCGCAGCACCAAGCTAATCCATGGAGGATTGCGCTACCTGAAGCAATTAGAATTTGGGTTAGTAATGGAAACAGGTCGTGAAAGAGCTGTGGCACACCGCATCGCACCCTATCTAGTTCATCCTCAAAAAATGTTATTGCCCATATATGTAAATGGTAATCTCAGCAAGTCAGCAACTTCCTTGGCATTATTAGTATATGATAAATTAGCTGGTGTTAATGATAATGAGTCGCGCAAAATGCTCAATCATTCCGAGACATTGCTTGCTGAACCATTGCTGCTCAGTAATGGACTAAAAGGTTCAGGCATCTATTATGAATACCAAACGGATGATGCTCGATTAACGATGGAAGTCATTAAAACAGCAGCTAAGTTCGGGGCTGAATGCTACAACTATGTTGAAGCAAAATCTTTTATATACAACGACCAAAAAAATATTAGTGGTATAAGTATATCCGATATTTTGAGTGGAAATGATTACGCCGTTTTTGCGGATGCTGTGATCAATGCAACTGGTCCTTGGGTAGATAAAATTAGACTGTTGGATGAACCAATTCAAGGCAAAACTATTCATCATACCAAAGGGGTGCATATAGTAATAGATTACAATAAATTGCCTATTAAGCAAGCCATATATTTTGATGTACCGCAGGATAAAAGAATGATATTTGCAATACCGCGCGATGGTATCACTTACATAGGAACTACTGATACTAATTATCATGCGGACTTAGAAGAACCAGGAATAACCATCGAAGATGTCAATTATCTTATAAGAGCTGTTAATACAGTTTTTAATACAAGCATTGCAATCACTGATATACAATCCTCATGGTCGGGCTTGAGGCCACTCATTCATGAAGAAGGCAAGTCACCTTCCGAATTATCGAGAAAAGATGAATTGTTTATCTCCAAGTCAGGGCTAATTAGTATTGCTGGAGGAAAACTTACAAGCTATCGCAAAATGGCGGAGAGAGTAGTAAAACTATGCATAAAAAATAAAAGGATATCAGCTCCTAAACTAGCCATAAACTCTAGCAATATTGCCTTAGTGGGTACACAGTCCAATACACAACCTACTGCTACTAATCATACACTGCACCAGTCTCTTTATAGGAGATACGGCACTGCATCAAATGGAATAATACAGCAAGCCAATAAAATAAAGTCCGATGATATAAACTGTTCCTATATCATTGCCGAATTAAAATACTGTTTAGAGCATGAAGCTGTAATCAATGTTTCCGATTTCCTTGTCCGTAGGACAGGTCGCTTGTATTTTAACATCAAAGAATACCTCAATTATCAAAATTTGATAATAAGGTACATGGCAGAATATTTTAATTGGTCAGAGATAGTGATTCAACAGCAAAAAAGCGAATTGGAAGCCCTGTACAAGTTAGCGCATCCTGAATGGATCAATCCTTGAGTAGCTAACTCAATTTAGTGCAGGTACTTTATTAGGCAGGATACATCTCACTATGTAACTCCTTAATGCGTTCATCTTTTAGATAATCTTCATAGGTTGTTATGCGATCTATAATACCGCTAGGTGTTAATTCAATAATCCTATTAGCCGTTGTATTTGCAAATTGTATATCGTGTGTGCTGAATAGGATATTGCCAGGAAAATCGATACAACTATTATTGAATGCAATAATGCTCTCTAAGTCCAAGTGATTCACCGGCTCATCGAGTATGATTACATTTGGATTCTGTAACATCATACGACTTATCATACAGCGTACTTTTTCACCCCCGCTCAATACCTTTGTTTTCTTAGCGATCTCTTCACCACTGAATAACATCTTGCCATAGAAACTGCGAATAAAATCTTCATTCACATCAGTGACTGTAGGTGGCACAAACTGACGCAACCAATCCATTAGATCTAAATCTTCAAGGAAGAATTTGGTGTTGTCATTAGGCAGATAAGCAGTCGTAATGGTAGTACCCCATTCATAGGTACCCGTATCGGCTTTTACCTCATTATTGATGATTTCAAAAAATGCTGTAATAGCTAATTGTTCTTTACTATATATGAGTATCTTATCGTTCTTATTTACATCAAAACTTACATTGCTAAACAATACTTTGCCGTCTTGTGTCTTAGATAAATCCCTCACTTTGAGTATCTCATTACCTACTGTTCTATCAGGTCTGAATATGATACCAGGATAGCGGCGAGTACTCGGTTTTATATCTTCTATTACAAGTTTTTCTAATGCTTTTTTACGGGATGTAGCTTGACGACTCTTTGAGGCATTCGCTGAGAATCTTGCGATAAAGTCCATAAGATCTTTGCGCTTATCCTCTGTCTTCTTATTCTTATCAGCAAGCTGTCTTGCTGCAAGCTGGCTACTCTCATACCAGAATGAATAGTTACCGGTATAAATTGTTATTTTACTCCTATCGACATCCGCCACATTCGTACACACTGTATCGAGGAAGTGACGATCGTGGCTCACTACGATAACAATGTTCTCATAATCAGCTAAAAAATCTTCTAACCAAGTAATGGTTTCCACATCGAGGTTATTAGTAGGCTCATCTAACAAGAGAATATCTGGATTCCCAAATAGGGCTTGAGCTAATAATACTTTAACCTTCTCAGTACCATTGAGGTCCGCCATAAAATTACCATGAAGAGATTCTGTAATGCCCAAATTGCTGAGCATCGTTGCTGCATCGCTCTCGGCCATATATCCATTCATTTCGGCAAACTCATTTTCCATCTCAGCTGCCTTCAATCCATCCTCTTCACTAAAATCCTCTTTGGCATATATTGCATCTTTCTCTTTTTGCAAATGCCAAAGTTTCATATTGCCCATAAGTACAGTTTCAAGTACGGTATGATTGTCAAAGGCATTTTGATTTTGCTTGAGCACCGACATCCGTTCATTAGGTGACATTGAAACAGAACCCTTATTAGGCTCGATCTCCCCTGAAAGTATTTTAATGAACGTACTTTTGCCCGCACCATTTGCTCCAATTACACCATAGCAATTGCCCTTTGTGAAATTTAGATTCACCTCATCAAAAAGCACCCGCTTGCCGTATGCCAGTGTCACATTACTTACTGTTAGCATTGAAAATTTGTTATTTTTTTAATTTCAGGTGCAAAGGTAAGAAAATAAATTTCTTTCCTAGTACGAGTTTATATTCTATTCAAAATTAATCACGAGTTGCCTCGGTGAATCAGCAATTTACTGGCAGTATTTAAAATCTCATTTTGACTAAAAATCAATGAAAATACTTGATACAATCCAGTAAGATCAGGTACTAGCGATTGATTTCTTTTATCAAAAGATTCATTCTTTCTCTTTTGGCGATGCCTCCGGCCCGGGCTATACGCTACTATCTTTTAGGAGGCAGCTTTGCTACTAACCTAGACAATTTACAATCCATCCGACCTACTACAATTC
>CAYZQX010000292.1:0-5788 GCA_964480615.1 uncultured Chitinophagales bacterium
GAATCAAAATAATTTATTATATTTGTCAAGCTATTTTAGGCACGCACAACCCTGATGCTTATTGTAGGAACTGCTCTCAATCCAGCGTCCAGTATCTAGTTTCCAGCGACTATATACAATCAAGGGATTTGATTATGCTGTATGGTCACTGGGATTGGAAATATGCTTGTACAAACCCCATATACCTACTAATACCCATACTATTTCCAATACTACAAATGGCCAAAAACTAGCTAAATAAGCTCCCCATCCTGCGAGGCCAGCTCCAAAAATATTCAATAAGAAAAATGCTTTACTTTTTTCTTTGAGCATGTCAAATGTATTGAGCACAAAGGCTGCAAGTATGAGGGTTACACCAGCTGTGCTGATCATATCGATAGTGGACATAAATTAGGTATTACTATTATTTTGAACGGGTAAAGGTATAAAAAATATTGATTCTAATCCATCATCCATTACTTGTAATAATTCCTATATGATTATGAATGAATTAAAAAGCTACTACCCATTTTTCCATTAGTTGATCGCATATATTTGTTCTATAATATTATATTGTTCGTCCTTGTGCAACTCTCCTTGTATTATTAATAAGTTTGAAACTCCTTATTATTGCTTTCTTTCAGATGCATCAATTTATGATGCACATAATCGCAATTATCTCAATGTGGGACATCAGCTATCAAGAAATTTTTAATTCATTGTATTAATAAATTATCGGTATATATCATTTAGTACAATACAGTGGTCAAGAGCATCCAATAAATGATTATTGATCTTGTTCCATAATGTATCGAACCATAGTTTATATTACTAACCCTGCTCAGCTTATTGCACATACGGTATCATGCCTCGAATGCCCATATCTACTACTTGTTCTCCTAGTAACGGTTCATACAATCCGTTTCCATTTGGATCTTGCCATTCAAAACTGTGGTTAGTGGATAGGGAGGATGTGATGGTAATATCGGCATTGGGATTGTCACTGATTACCAATGGATTTTGAAAAGCAGCAGTTACCACACAAGATCCTTGGGGTATAGGCGAGGTTGCGAATATAGGATTAGGCACAGTAATTCCACCTGGTGGCACTTGTCCCTGTGTGACACCATAATCCGTTTCGAAGGCCCAGTATCCTTGCAACTTATCATCCTCGATCGTAATTGTTTCATCCTCCACTACAAAATCATCAATATAAGTGTTGAATCCTATAAATGATGCCAATGTACCATTAATGGTTAGTCCTGATGCAGTTAGATTGATCTTATACTTTTGATAAGCAAGACTTATGCGTATATATTCATAGCTGCCTGGTGTTATATCGCTGAGGGGTATGGATATAAAGGTTTCATTTTGTGCTACCCGTACTGACTGATCGAAATCAATAGCTGGTGCGCCTCCTGCTGATGTTTCGGGACTAGTATATAGTACTTGTCCGCCGCCTAAGCTTGTGTACATAGTAGGTGCCAATTCCACATAATGCGCGCTTATCTGTAAGAATTCAGGGTTCTGTCCTGCATTGCCGGCTGGCATAGGAGCGGGTTGACCCAGACCATTTAAACGTTCTTGATTAGGGTCAAAGGCAAATTTTATTATAAGCTGTGGCTCTTGTGAACTCCCCGCCTCATCCTTGCAAGCAGGCAATGAAATTATTGCCCACCCAAATAAGATAATAACTGTTGATCTTGATAAGATTGACTTGTACATAGATTAGATTAGAAAGGATAAAAACGATTGTAATTTAGTAAATATTTTATGGACTAAGAAAAAACCATAAGGATTGATAATGCCCGCGGCAAGGATAGAAGCGGTACCCCACAGCAGCGCACAAGGGACTTTGTTAAATACTCACATGCTATCGTTGCGCTGCGAGGAGTACAAGCGGATAGCCTGGTCAGGAGTTCATGGTATGTAATTAGCGAATGAGCTATCCCTTTATATGTAGGTGTGTACTATCTTAAATCATTAGTATTCCATCAGAACTCCTGAGCCGCCCTTGATTAGATTGTTGATGACTCATTCGATTATATTCTCCACTCAGATCAAAAAAGGCTATTCATAATTTATTCTACTAATTTCGCTCTTGAAGGTGGGTACAAAAATATTATATATTCTAATAGGTATGCTGGCGCTGCTAGTTAGTGTTCAAGCATTGCTAATTGATGTGATGGAAATTGATGCGGCTAAATACGCTGCGATGTCACTAGAAATTTTAGAGAAAGGTCAATGGTTAGAGATCATATACAAGGGTGAAGATCATCTCGACAAACCGCCACTTTTATTTTGGCTTTCAGCGATGAGTATGTGGATACTTGGTATAAGTACTTGGGCTTATAAGTTGCCATCACTCCTCATAGGTATATGTGGATTATATGCCACTAAAAAATATGCCGATCTATATTACCCTAGGCCGGTAGGTATAATTGCAGCGGTCTTACTGGGTTCTTGTGAAGGGTATCTTATGCTTGTAAATGATGTGCGTACGGATACTAATTTGACTGGGTTAGTTATGCTCAGTATATGGCAACTAGCCTCTTATTATCGCGGTGGAAAACTGATTAATTGGCTTTTGGGTTTTGTAGCCTTAGCCGGGGCAATGCTTGCGAAAGGGCCGATCGGTCTTATGATACCTGTGCTTGGATTCTCAGCACATTTTATGTTGGTTAAGGATTATAAGCAGTTTTATAATTGGCGATGGTATAGTGGTATTATCGTAGTAATCTTATTACTATTGCCCATGCTCTATGGCTTGTATATACAATGGGGTTGGAAGGGCATTGAATTTTATTTTTGGACACAGAGTTTTGGGCGTATTACGGGGGCTAGCGAATGGAATAATGGGACTGGATACTTATACTTTGTACACACAAGTTTATGGGCATACTTACCGTGGACATTACTATTAATATTCGCATTATATGATACAACGAAAAAGTATTTATTAGGACATAAACCCGCAGAACATATAAGCTATTGGGGATTTCTTTTAGCATTTATCGCCTTATCATTTAGCCACTACAAACTGCCTCATTATATTTTTGTCGTATATCCATTGTGCTCCATATTAACAGCCAATTATATATATAATCTTTACACTCATCCCAACAAGATTAAACATCATTTAGTGCGCTTGCAATTGCTGTTAATGTCCTTACTATTAATTATAGGACCTATTATGTTTCAATATGTATTCCCCATATCACCTTTGGTGTGGATAGGTTATACATTATGCCTTCTGTTATACCTATATGTATTGAAAAGCAATGTAGCTTATAAGCTGATAATCGCCTCCACAGTAGCAATATGGAGTATTAATTATTTATTGTACTTCCATTTTTATCCCCATTTAATTCCCTATCAATCCTCTTCATTAGCAGGCAAGTATATTGCTGATCTTGGAATAGACAAAAATTCTATTTATAGCTATGAAACGGACAATTCAGCATTTGATTTTTATGCTGAACATGTAACAGCGTATTTTGATATTTCAAGATTTCTCCAAGAGAATGCGCGGAACAAGCGAATGAATACACCTGGTGATACAGCCTATATATTCACCAATGAAGGTGGTTATGCTAAACTTCGCAATTATACTAAAGAGATCGAATCCCAGGAATTAAAACTAGATGTAGCAATACTAGCCGCGTACCCCCATTTCCCTATTACCAAATTAAATTTCACGTTCTTAAATCCAGCAACCCGCCAGTCGAGTACGGAAAAAATGTATTTGATTAAGGCTTGGTAAGGTGCCGAATAATCGTGTATTGTAAAAATTGGTTTTACTATTGTAAGTCATTAGCTCTGTCATAGATTAATTCCCATCAGGTTTTTAGCACGTTTATTGGCTATTGATACAAGAATAACATATATTCAAGCACGGCTAATCGCAGGCATATATGAGTATTAGGACTTAGCCTACATATTCCTGGAATCGCTTGCGAAAGGTTATAGGATCTTGTATATTGTGAAACTCCTCCTTAGTACCACCTGTACCTACAATGGTAATGGTTCCATAATTAAATATACGGCCGAAAAAACTCTGATCCACATTGACTGTTTCTATACGGCTGAGGTTCATCTCCACCGTGTCGCGTGCTATAAGTCCGGTTTTAACCACAATTCTTTTGTTAGTTATCACAAATTCACTTGTTCTTCGCTGAATCATCGGAATAATCCCAAGACTCAATATGCCCTTGAGATTAATATAATTGATCCAATGATAATTGGTATGGTGTACGATGTTCTCGTCTTTAATTAAGTGGTTTTCCACATATCCTGCCATAGGTATTAATTGTAAATTTTGCACAAATCTAAGTTAGATATATGTATTTAGAATATTTTTGAGTTCAAACAATGTTTATGCGTCATATAATATCGTGCTTTTTTCTAGGATTAAGCACACTGAGTGCAGGGTTGGTGGAGTCACTAATAATTAGTCAGGTTCTATTATCCGATGTACAAGCCCAAGCGGGTGCTCCACTAGACTTCGATGCACAGCCTATGGCTGAAATTCTCACTGGAACTTGGTGCGGGTGGTGTCCTGAATCCGATTTGATACTCGACTCTATACAGGCAGCTTATCCCAATCTCATCGTCCTAAAGGTTCACAATGGTGCTGATATAATGGCTTTTGCTGAATGTGATGAACTAGCTGAAGCTTATAGCAATGGATCTCCATCGGGTATGATCAATAGACTAAAGTTTTCAGATCAGTGGAATGTGGGAATTCCCAGAGATATGTGGACAACTCACTTTAGCACAACCATAGAAAGTTACACACCTGATTTTGTTTTAGATGGCAATGTACAGTGGGAAGGAACAGAGGTTTATATACAATTAAAAGCTATGTGTACTAGCTGTACTCCTGGAAGTTATAGGACTAATGCCTATATAGTGGAAGACTCCATAGCAGGTCCATCAGGCAGCCCTTATGAACAACGCAATTTTTTTCATACCATTGCAGGTCATCCATTTTACAATCAAGGAGATCCACTTACCGAATATACTCATCGAAATATTCTTCGAAGTATGATCGGTGGCGTATGGGGTAATGCTGGTGTAATACCACCAGCACCCATTACTGGAACCACCTATATCAGCTATATGCATCAAGAAATCCCTGACGAATGGAATAAGGAAAACTTGAGTGTAATCCTAGTGGTAAGTAGTTATGATGACTCTGATATAAAAAACAGACCAATACTCGCTGCAAAAAAAATAGCTGTTCCTAACCCTTACCTCACCATGAATGAACCTTTGGAATTGATCAACTCCTCTATTACTGTATTTCCCAATCCAGCTCATGGTAATGACATCTTTATCACAATACCTTTCCCCACGAATGAGCCCACCCAATATTATATTTACAATAGGATGGGACAGGTGATAAAAAATGGGAGGTCTTATGATGGCAGTATCAATATTGAGGGGATAGATACGGGTATTTATCTATTGTACATTAGTGATGGGAAACGCAGTATAATTACAAAATTCATTAGAAAATAAATTATGAACCCACTAGGTAAATAAAAGTTCGATGGAGGGTAGCTTCGATGGTCATCCTTATTAATGCCAACTGTAAAAACAACTCCTTGTTTTATAAAAGAGACAAACCCATAACAATCAGGACATCTATTCTATTATGATTTTCAATTAGTTTATTTTTAGAGCGATGACTGCCTTTTAGTAATATTGAATATACAGCCCTAGTGGTTGTTAGTGCGAATTTGTTATTACAATAGGGCTTGCTAAATAACTCATAAGTATGCGATTATGGCGATGCCTGCGGCCC
>CAYZQX010000293.1:0-5783 GCA_964480615.1 uncultured Chitinophagales bacterium
GGGTCATGGCGTAAGCATAGCTATTAAACATCGCACCATTATCATTAACCAGTAGCTGCATATTGCCAATCATGTGTACTATTAAGAATGTACACAGAAAAAGTCCAGTTAGTGCCATTATGACTTTCTTCCAAATTCCTGAATTAAGCATATAAATATTTTAAGGACAATACTAATTGAGAATTATGAAAGCCTATTATGATAAGCAGCCATAATTTTTTCCCTGCAAAGATAATAAATGAAAGGCAAATAAAATAATGAAATTGCTAAATATTAAACCCCAACTTCCCACAATTGACCACTTCTTGTAATTTGAAATTTCCCATTTACGACATTTTACTTTGGAACACTGGATGGTTGATTTTTGTATTGACCCATGGTCTGATACCTATACAATCAGACTATTAAGGTCTTGCTCGATAGCTCAAAATTTATAAGCTCTTGGCGAAGCCAGCGTACTAGGCTTTCAGCTACAATTTTCCGCTCGTTACTTAGGGCTTGCTAAATAACACATTAGTATGCGATTTTGGCGATGCCTTACAGGCCCGGGCTATACGTTCCTATCTTTTAGGAGGCTTGAGCAATATAAACGTTCATTTTTTTTACTTACAACCAAGCGGCTTATAATCATCATAGATACTGCTATTATATAGCCTCCTAAAAGGATATCCACTGCTATCCCTATCGCTTTAACTGGACACTGGACACTAGACGCTGGACTTAATGTGGATGCTATCAAAAAAATCAGTTTTGTAAATCATCCTAAGGACAGAGCCCAAAAATAGCCAATTACTGATTCTTACTGTGGAGAAAAACTGTATAGGTTTTTTTTATTGGGACTTTCTTCCTTATCGCAAATTACCAAAAACAACAAACCAATCTCAAGCGCTATCTAATTTCTTTGAGTTTTGATTCAGGTTTTTTTGGGAGAATAGTTAAAAATTGCGTGTAATAAGAAATTTATGGCGAACCGCTATATATGCTCTTCAATGAGCTGGCAGAGAATATGGCCAACAAGAATAGTTACCTCTTGTATCCTGGGGGTTGAGGTGGAAGGTATATGCAGTAGGTGATGGCAATGCTGGTCGAGCTGGGATTTGTTAATACCTGTGATACCTATTGTGGTCATACCGATTGATTTTGCTTTTTTGACTGCTTCAATCACATTTAGAGAGTTGCCAGATGTAGAAAGGGCAATTAATACATCTTTGGGTTTTCCCATGGCTTCAATATAACGAGCAAATACTTGGTCATAACCTAGATCATTAGCAACGGCAGTTAAGAAAGAGGAGTTGGTATGTATGGCTTCGGCAGGAAGTGCTTTTCGATCTTTTAGGAATCTCCAGGAGAGCTCGGCGGCGATATGCTGGGCATCAGCAGCGCTGCCACCATTGCCACAGAGATATATGCGATTGCCATCATTAATGGATTTAGTGAGCAATATGGCTATTTCTTCAATCCACTCTATGGCATATATATTTTCAAGCAAATTTTGCTTTACTTCAATGCTTTGCTGTATTAGGGATTTTATTTCGTGTTCCATAGTGGCAAATAATGATTAGTGCATAAAATTATAAAAAATAAGTCAGATGGTGAAATGTAGAGGCAATAAAAAAACCGCCAACTGAATAATTCAGGGCGGCTTTTATATAAGCTAATAGAATTAATAAAAATTCTACTTTAAACGCTTTTCGTCGGATACAGTAAGTTTTTTGCGACCTGCACGACGGCGGGCAGCTAGAACCTTACGCCCGTTAGCAGTGGACATACGCTTGCGAAATCCGTGCTTGTTCGCTCTCTTGCGGCGCGATGGTTGAAACGTCCTTTTCATGATACTCTATTTATATGGGCGGCAAAAATAGGAAAAATATTTTACAGTTATCGCCTTTGCCCTATTATTTTTATGATTTTTTATCGATTAATGACTAATTATGGCAATTATCCGTTCATGGAGATTAGAAATTCCTCATTATTATGGGTTCCTCTCAGGTGTTTTAGGAGGAAGTTCATCGCTTCTTCGGTATTCATATCCGCTAAGTGATTGCGCAGGATCCACATGCGCTGTAAGGTTTCTTTATCGAGCAGGAGATCGTCTCTCCTTGTGCTGGAGGCGGTTACATTCACTGCAGGATATATGCGCTTATTCGATAGCTTGCGATCGAGTTGCAATTCCATATTACCTGTTCCCTTGAACTCTTCAAATATCACTTCATCCATTTTGGAGCCAGTTTCGGTAAGTGCGGTTGCCAGGATGGTCAATGAGCCACCATCCTCGATATTTCTAGCAGCACCAAAGAATTTTTTTGGTTTTTGTAAGGCATTAGCCTCTACACCACCTGACAATACTTTTCCTGAGGCAGGGGCTACCGTATTGTAAGCCCTTGCAAGACGTGTTATGGAATCCAGTAGGATTACTACATCTTTACCCACTTCAACCAATCGCTTGGCTTTTTGTAATACAATTTGCGATACTTTGACGTGTCTTTCGGCGGGCTCGTCGAATGTGGAGGATACCACCTCCGCATTCACACTGCGCTCCATATCTGTAACCTCTTCAGGGCGCTCATCGATGAGGAGGATGATGAGGTAAACCTCGGGATGGTTTTTCGCTATTCCATTAGCAACATCCTTTAAGAGAAAGGTTTTTCCGGTCTTAGGCTGTGCGACGATCAGTCCGCGCTGGCCTTTTCCTATAGGTGTAAAGAGATCAATAATTCGGGTGCTATAATTATTGGGGTCAGTGGATAGAGTGAATTTTTCAGTAGGGAAAAGAGGCGTTAGGTAGTCAAACGACACTCTGTCTCTTACTCTTTCCAGCGGTAGCCCATTAATAGAATCCACTCTGATCAAGGCATAGTATTTCTCGCCTTCCTTAGGTGGACGAATGGTTCCCTTAATTGTATCTCCTGATTTAAGACCCATCAGTTTTATTTGGCTTGGAGACACGTATATATCATCCGGCGAACTTAGGTAATTGTAATCAGAGGATCGCAAAAATCCATAGCCATCAGTCATTAATTCTAAGACGCCATCACCATCGATTACTCCATCAAAATCAGGGTCGAAATTTACACTATCTTTTTGTGGTTTTCTAAAATCGCGGTTGTGTTGATGCTGGTTACTGTTATTGGAGTTGTTGTTTCCAGCATTGTAATTGGGGTTTTGAGGGCGATCTTGCTGTTTATGACTCTCTACCTTAGGAGTTTGAGCGGGTTCTACTGTCGTAATAGGCGGAGTCACTGGGATATCTTCAATTTCTTCAGTGGACACATTTTCAATATTAGGCATTTCTTCCTGAGGGTCATCGACCGCACTCAATGCCAGGGCAGTCTCATCTTTATAAGGCGATTGGGATTTAGGCACTCCCATACTTGGCTTGTTTTTCACTGAAAAAAGCCCTTTCTTTTCGCCACTATGCTGTTGCTTATTAGCTCCTAAAGAAAAATTTGACTTTTTCACTTCAATCCTTCTTCTAGGTTCCCGCTTATCGGCATCATTGTCCTGTGACTTTACTGGGTCAGGCAATTTATTGGATACTTGAGGGGTATTAGCAGGGGTAGGGATGGAGGTTGGGGTGATTAAAATTTCAGGGGTGGAAATTGAGGTAGTTTCGTGGCTTTCTTTTAGTTTGGTGTTTTTATTTTCAGGTGTATTGCTTGTCTTTTTGTCAGAAATAGTAGCGGATTTTTTTGCTGCAATTGTTTTGTGCGTACTAGGAGGTTTTGCATTTGCTGATTGAGCTTCTAAAATTTTGAACACAAGTTCTTGCTTAGTATCCGTGCGCGCAGTTTTGATGGTGAGTGATTTAGCTATTTCTTTCAGCGCAGGCAATAGCATATCATTTAGCTGTAAAATATCGTACATTAATTTGGTTTTAGGACCAGGAAAGGGAAAATAATAAAAAAATAACGGAAATAATTGAAAAGAGGAAAACTAAATGACAGTCCGAATGGTCAGGTAAAGTACAACCATTGGCAATAATGTGAATTCCAGCGCAATTTTAGCACTTAATTTCTAAACCACCAAATTATTTGCCAAAAAATAGAACTAATCGAGTTTAATATGAATTTCGACATAAAAAGGAGGCGGTCATTTGTTATCTTTGCCGCCATATTTTTTAATAACGATCATGCTTGAAATAAATTATATAAGGCAGAACCCTGAGCTAGTAAAAGTTAAATTAGGGCAAAAATATTTCAATAATACCGAAATAATTGACCAAATACTAGATTTAGACAAAGGGAAAAGAGAGATTCAGCAACAGCAACAAGAGCTGCAAAATGAATCAAATAGGTTGAGTAAGGAATTTGGGATCTTGATGTCAAAAGGCCAGAAAGAGGACGCTGAACTAAATAAATCACGTGCCATTGAGCTTAAGACTGAGGTGAAACAATTAGAGGAGCAGCTAAAATCCCTAGAGGATCAACTGTTTGGGCTATTGACACAATTGCCCAATCTGCCCGCTGAGATCGTCCCACCTGGAAAGACGCCCGAAGAAAATTTAGAAGTAAAAACCGGTGGTAAAATTCCCGATCTCACAAGTTCAGCACAGCCACATTGGGAATTATTAGAAAAATATAATTTAGTCAACTTAGCTCTTGGGGTGAAGTTGACAGGTGCTGGGTTTCCAGTATTTATAGGAAAAGGTGCAAAATTACAGCGCGCACTCGTTGCTTTCTTCCTCGATGAAGCTATCAAAGCGGGTTATCAGGAAATTATCCCACCTTTATTAGTTAATTCAGACTCCGCATTCGCTACAGGTCAACTGCCTGATAAAGAAGGACAAATGTACTATGTCACTGAAGATGAATTGTACCTCATTCCCACGGCTGAAGTTCCTGTAACGAATATATATAGAGATGAAATTGTAGAGGAAAAGAATTTGCCTATTAAGTTATGTGGGCACTCACAATGTTTTAGAAGGGAGTCAGGATCCTATGGTAAAGATGTTAGGGGATTAAACCGCGTACATCAATTCGAGAAAGTAGAAATCGTGCAAATAGCACATCCCGAAAATTCTTATCAAGTATTAGCCGAAATGGTCGAGCATGTGGAGGGTATATTAAACAAGCTCGAGTTACCTTGGCGTATCCTTCGATTGTGTGGTGGTGATATGAGTTTTGCCTCTGCACTTACCTATGATTTTGAAGTATATTCAACCGCTCAAAAGAGATGGTTAGAAGTGAGTTCAGTTTCAAATTTTGAAACATTCCAAAGCAACCGATTAAAGTTGAGGATGAAAAGCACGGAAGGCAAAAATAGATTATGTCATACACTCAATGGCAGTGCACTAGCATTGCCAAGAATCATTGCTGGCTTACTCGAAAATAATCAAACAGCGGATGGAATTAAAATACCAAAGGCACTTGTGCCTTATACTGGTTTTGATATGATAAACTAAAATTCTGTTTGCTAAATAGTGGTTTATCGAAAAGCCTCATTGATCGTGATTCAATGAGGCTTTTTTTTTATTAATTTTTCACTTGATGCACTTATGTTACAGCATCTTTTAACTGTTCACTGTCTTACTAATATCCGTAAATTATAATGACTAATAACACTAATCTAATGAACATTATTTACCATTAATTACAGAATGTATTTTAGTTGATATAGGTGGAACTGGTTCAATAATTCAAAACTATTCGATGGGCGATGCCTAAGGCCCGGGCTGCTCTAGGCTACACTTCCTGGCATTTATTTTTTTTCAGTGGCTGCCAGAATCTTCGCAAGCTCGATTTGTTTTCGATCTCATTCACTGACTACCTCTTAAATTCTCTATA
>CAYZQX010000294.1:0-5774 GCA_964480615.1 uncultured Chitinophagales bacterium
GAAGTTCATAAGTTATCATCTGCAAAAATAAAAAGATCTGTGTACACGGTAGCCTGCTATCCCTATCGCTGGCTGCGCGATTTACGATTACCGATATAAGATTTACGATCCTGAAGCTTGTTTCACCAATTGCTCTAAGTCTAGTGTCCATTATCTAGTGTCTAGAGTCTAGTTTAAGCGATTTACGATTCACGATTTTGGATTTACGATAATACAATAATGAGTTCGATTCTTCGGGGCTTTACAGCGTATATATTTATAAAACTAGAAATAACTAATTAAAGTCCAGTGTCTAGCGTCTAAAAAAAAGATTGCCGATTCAAGATTTACGATTCCCGATTTACGACACTGATGTTAGTTACGTCAATTACACTAAGTCAAGAGCCTAGTTATAGCAACTGCATTAAGTCTAATGTCTATTATCCAGTGTCCAGAGTCCAGTATCTAACCTCAAGCATCCATTTTTCTGATTAGGAATACAGGGCTAACGGATTCGAGGTATTTTCACTAATCTCCTTGTACAAGAAACCTGGTTCGTTTATTCCTTTATCGCTAATTTGGTGAGTTTGAGTGGTGTGCCAGGCATTCGGAAATTGAGTGGGATTTTTCTCAGTTCACCACTAATTTTTACCACCGTATTATCAGCGAGATCAGGGGCGTTACAGGTGAGATAGGAAGTCACTCCATCGCTTGACTTTATAAGTACTTGATCGCTAAAATGAGCTACGATCCCTTCAAAATCAACTACATCACCTGTCTTAATTTTTAGCTCTCCATATTCTCCTTCATCGAATCGACAGGAAGCAAGAATTTCCATGTTTTTCCAGCCACTTGCATGGTGCTTATCTGAATGCACTAGAGTGGACGCATTTTTCTTATTACAAGCGATCATGCTCATGAAAAATGCCAAGCTCAACAATTGAATTTTCATTATTAATATTGAATTATTTATTTTTTTCTGCTATGATTTATTTGCGCAACTATTACACTGTTAAGTGCTATGAAGTTGCGGTATCAATTACTTACTAAGATTGTTTTATCTTATGGGCGTTTAATAATTGGTAGGAGGACAATTATAATTATTTTTTCATATAGGATTTAAAATAGCCACATTCTCCAATTACTTCTTTCACATAATTAGTATTGGCATAATTATTTTTCAGTTCCTCATAGTACTTTCCTTTTGGGATCCTAAAATGTTCTTCCATTGAATATTCGATTTCCCAGGGATCGCCTTTTTCATTGAGATAATAACGCTGATTGTATATCTTGTTATTTTCACATTTAGCGGCCATAAAGGTCATCTTAGCTTGCTTCTCAGGATCAGTAGTATTGGCCTTAGCGAGCAGGTAATATTTTTCAGCTATTGCATTATTTACGATATTGTTCCTAAATGCTTTGTCGATGGCAAATGGGCTGTAATGACCAAAGCCTATAATTTTACATTCATAAAACATACGGCTATTGCCATAGTGAGTAATATTGTAATAGGCATTTCCTAGCAGGAAAGCGTTGTTGTACACATCCTCTCCGCTGGCTATCTTATCCTCCATCTCTTTTAACTTAGCAACGAAACTCATCCGAGAGTAGTTCGTGGTCTGTGGTAGCCGATGGTCGCAGTCGTGGCAATCATTGATGTGAATATTGAATGGATTAGCTGGCAAGTAGTCATAAGCTATTTCAGGACTTTGCTTAAAGTGATAGATAGCTTTATCATATTGCTGATTATAGGTTGCTAATACACCTTCATAGGTATATATATCATCAATCGTAATGGGATACAAATCCACTAAAAATTTTTCAAGCGATGTTTTATTTGGTCTTAGTATAAACTCTTTCATAGTTTCTACTTTATTATTGTCCACATAAAAAGAGTCTGAATGGATCAGACATTCCGCCTTGACCACTGATTTCTGTTTTTTATAGATGGCCGATAATTGTTGGATGGTATATGCCCAAGCCGATTCTTTTCTTAGCTCATTGATGGCTACTGTTTCCAGCCATTTTATTTTAGGGAATATTTCATTTTCTTTTTGTTCGTCGATAGATTCTATTTGCGCAAGCTCATTCATCCATAAGAAAATTTTGTGCTGCGCATTGATCAATTCATTGCCCGTAGGTAGTAAGCTGCCAGCAAGATCATAATGAAGCTGTGCATCCTTATAATCACCTACCAGCCAGCTAAAATACCCAGCAGCCCACTCTAGGGTATATGGCTTGCGTATGTTTTTGGTTTTAGCGAGCTCTGCTATAAATTTTTGTGTATTCACAAGTGGCTGTATGCTGTCACGAGTGATCTCCCAAAAATCAATAGGTGGCACATAATCCCCATACTCATCACTATATGCGTTAGTTCTTATGCTTTTTGCATTTTTGACAAGGAGATCTGTATTAGTAGCTTTATAAGTCAAGTAGTTCTGCTCTTGAATATTAATTAGTCGGGTGTATAGTAAATCCAGATATGGAGATTGAGGGTTTATTTTTACAATTTCCTCTATTGCTCTTTTGGGATCATAATAGTAGCCCAGCAATTGCCATAGTACAATGCGCTCCTCATCGCTCTGTGCCAGCGCAAGGCAGGCTTTCCAGTCCTCTTCATCTTGTGGATGGAAACTGAAATTGGCGGGAATCTTAAGCTCTAAATTATTGGCATATATGAGGCTATAGAAATAATTGGCTTGTGCGTAATTTTTGGTTTTGTAATATGCACCTGCTGCATAGCCCATCGTACGATAGTACATATTGTTTTTAGGGAATGAGGCCTTGTGGGTATCAAAATATTTTTTGCTCTGTGCATAGCCATCCTTATCGGGATGGAAAAAATAATAGCGCACAAGCTGAAACCAGTAACGCTCCTTAATAAATGGATCTTTTTCAGATTCAAAATTCTTGAGCAGCTCTGTCTCTACTATATCTACTAATGGCTCCTTTTTTTTCTCTTGAATCGGGTTCCCGTTCTCATCGTATTGATAAAACCAATCTAGGGTTGTGGTGGAGAATTGTTCACATGCTCTTGCGATCAATAGATAGTTTAAAAATGGCATTGCCTTGTCATTGGGCTTTTGCTTGTAAAGTTCTAAATTAGCATAGGCAGGTATATTGTTTTCACCAGGATTTTTTAGAGCATTAAAAAATTTATTGAGCTTGTCCACATCCCATATATACAAATAAGTTTCGAGTTCAGATTTGGGTATTGACTTATTAAAATAGTCGTACCATTCCTGAATATTTACATGATGAAACCGCGCTATATGTTGATCATCGTGATTGATTTTGTAATAGGCTAGATTAGAATAAAAAAATGGTTTTTCTACATCTTGTGCCACCGTTTCAGGTGTAAAGTTGGAATAGTAATAATCATTCACTATGCCATCAGAACATGCAAGTCCTACTATAGCGATAGTCACAATGATTACATTAAAAAGCCTCCAAAAGAGTTTGGATTTTTTTGGGATTAAATTCGCTGGTATCAAGGCCATCAATTTTATATATAATAATTTGATCAGGTGTGTAAGGCAAAAAATCTCCTAGCTGTGTAGCTGCTTGATTTAGAAGTTCAAAATTAATCAATTCTAGCTTAAACACATCATTAGCCATTACGTATATTCCATTGTCAAAAAAATTTGTTGCAGCTCGATAAGCATTTCCATCGCCTATGGACTTGTATTTCGTGCTGTCTTGTAGTACTAAGGATTCATATTGATGGATGAGTTCTACTACGCGATTATCCCTCGTATGTATCATCCAGCTATATGCTGGCAAGGCCACATCCAATCTCAATGGATAATTGTACAATGACGGCAAATAGGGTGCTGCAGTCCTCGCATCATATATCGAGTTAGGGGATAGCAGATCGGCATCGATCTTACCCATATTGTAGTACATAAGCACGCCTCGATCTACAGGTGGTATCCCTGTGAGTTTAGGATACTTGATCTGGTGCAAGCGTATAGTTACCTCTATAGCCACTCCTCCTTTTTTTCGGATTGCAGCTAAAAAATCAAAATATCGCTGTTTGCTATTCCGTGTCCAGTCGCAGTCTATCTGTATCTTATGGTAACCTATCTTGTTTGCCACAGACACGCTCTTGACAAAGGAAATAATGCTATCAGCAAGTAGGACAGCAGCTAGGGAATCGCTTTGCAGGAATACTTCGTTTTCGACATACAATACAGGTACAATATGGATCGGACTTAGATCATGATTGATTTTTTGTAGTACAGCCTCAGGACGCGCTTTTCCTTGCTCTTCATCCCACACAATGTCACCATAGTGAAGATAAAGCATCGAGGCAGTATCATTCCTCATGTAATCACTCATTATTGCTCGATCACTGAGGCCAGATTTCCAATGATAAAAAGATATATGTGCTTTCGATGTGTTCTTGTCACCAATTACAATATAACACAAATAGACTATTAGGCATAGTCCTATAATGCCAACAAATAGTGCAACACTATTAGATTTATTAATCAGTGGCATACATTAGTAAGTTGAAAAATTGTGGGTAGCACGATAAAATTAAAATGTTCTTGCAAGCCTATAATGCTAAGCATTATAAACTATGAAGACCGATCACCTTCTTCAATGCAACACTGTACTCGTGCAATAAATTGTGAATAATCTCGCTTGCTGGCAATATGTCGTCGATAATCGCAGCTATCTGTCCTATTTCTAGTTCGCCCTCCTTCATATCACCTTCATACATTCCTTTCTTAGCCCTTGCCCGCCCCAGCAATTGCGCCAGCTCTTCCTTGCTAGCTCCACGATCTTCAGCAGCTTGTATCAATGCAAAAAAATCATTTTTTATTAATCTTACAGGCACTAATTTTTTCATACTCAGCAAGGTATCACCTTCTTGTAGTTCGATCACTTTATTTTTAAAATTATCGTGCGCGCTAGACTCTTTGCACGCAACAAATCTGGTTCCTAGCTGCGCCGCATCCGCGCCGAGTACCATCGCTGCTAAGAGCTGCTCACCCGTCGCTATGCCGCCTGCGGCGATAAGGGGAATATCTACGGCTTTTCTAATCTGTGGAATTAAGCAAAAACTTGTGGTTTCCTCCCTACCATTATGTCCACCGGCTTCAAATCCTTCAGCAACTATTGCATCACAACCAGCAGCTTGGGCCTTGAGCGCAAATTTTGTACTCGCGATTACATGTACTACTTTCATACCATGCGATTTAAGGAGCGGTGTGAGGGTAGCTGGATTGCCAGCTGAGGTAAATACGATGGGGACTTTATACTTTATCAATAATTCGGTATGTTTCTCTATGTCCGCATACAGCAGAGGGATGTTTACACCAAATGGCTTGTCAGTAGCGGATTGACAGCGGACTATGTTTTCTTCCAGAACATCGGGATACATAGATCCCGCGCCTAGTATGCCAAGACCTCCAGCATTGCTCACAGCCGATGCCAGCTCCCATCCACTACACCACACCATACCTGCCTGTATGATAGGATATTCAATATTAAATAATTTGCATATACGGTTATCCTGAAACATTCTGATTACTCGATTAGGGTATAAAAATGGAAAAAATTAAATGAATGATCTAAATCTATTCCTATTTGTAACAGTAATCAGTGCTCACCGCCTATAAAACCAGTTATTCAATTTTTTTCGATAACTTAAAGATTAGAGTTACTAAGATATAAGGCACTCGCTATTAATATTTAGGGCTTGCTAAATAACTCAAAACAGTAAAATTTTTGGCGATGCCTGCGGCCCGGGCTCTACGCTATACTCCTCGCTCCTAAAGTCGCTG